>JAJACV010000029.1 GCA_022601335.1 Chlamydiota bacterium
ACAAGATCCTCAAAGGATAGTCAAAAACTCTCGATAGTTGAAGGTGGAATTCCTTCTGGCGAATACGTAGGAAGAGCTGTTAGGCCTGCGTGCTATTCATAATATTGAATAAGTAGATATGAATAGATTTAAAGTAACGGTACATGTGAGTAAACATCGTTAGTTGTTCTGTAATCTCTTTAGACAGTTCATTTATTTCAATGCTTTCTAATCCCCAATACTTAAGAGCATAGTAAGCCAGTAGAGGAAACCCCCTCTCAAATAATAGAAGAACAGCCTTGATCTTAACTTCATCAGGAGTCGTGTTGTCCTCACAAATAATGCGCGTAATATAGAGGCAACCTCTCTTCGTAAGTTCAGAAGAATCGTCAGAATCAGAAAAGCTCTCTGCTAATATAAAGGATACCTAAGAGCATACATTTTTAGTTCGTCAGTAATCTCTTCAGGCAGTTCATTCATTTCAATGCTCTCTAATCCCCAATACTTAAGAGCATAGTAAGCCAGTAGAGGAAGGTTTCTCTCAAATAATAGAAGAACAGCCTTGATCTTAACTTCATCAGGAGTCGTGTTGTCTTCACAAATAATGCGCGTAATATAGAGGCAACCTCTCTTCGTAAGTTCAGAAGAATCGTCAGAATCAGAAAAGTTCTCTGCTAATATATTAATAGCTTTTTCTCTATCTTCTGGGGAAATGTGGCCATGTTCAAAAAGTCTTAGAGCTAAATAGATCAGATCACCTTTAATGGCATCTTCAAACAATTTCAACCCTTGTTCATTAGAAGTAATCGTTGATTGGAAAGCTGTTTGTACTGCTTTATCCGAAACAAATGTCTCAAAATCTCCCCCTAAAATTTCTTGAGCGAGTTTCAAGTTACCTGCGTTGATAGCCTCTTCCATTTGCTTTGATTTTTCCTCGTCCTTCTTAATCGCACTTTCCAAAGTGTCTCTTAGAGAAGAATTAGGTTGATTCATCTGATCTAAAATAGAACCTGCTAAATCTAAATAACCTTCCTTGATTGAAGACTCAAAAGCTTCTTTCTTTGCGGCTTGCGAAATAGGTCCATGCGTCAAAACGGCTTTTAAGAAAAGCAAAGAAGAGATTCTCGTAGGCATATGTAACCCACCTAGCAAAGGACCGTCAAAAAAGGACCCATCTCCTAACGTCTCTATAGCAACATATTTAGAACACTTCTTAAATAACTTAGAGATTGTTTTTTCCAAAAGTTGAATCGAAATGGAACCTTTTTTAACAAGACTTATCGAGCCGCACTTAAGGAGAGTTGTTACTAATTTTTCATCTTCATTTTCAACAGCTAGTAAAAAGGCTTTCTCTTGATCCTGATCTGAAATAACCCCTCCCCTATTAATAAGATTATCAAGTAGGTTTAAACGTTTGTGTTGAACAGTTAAATGAACAACTTTTTTGCAAATCTCATCAGAAACACAACCTGTTTCAAATAAACCTATAACAAGGCCATCTGAATCATTTTTAATAGCCCACTCTATCACATACAGCAACCTTGAAGAGGTCATTTTACCTTGGTGAAGAAAATCTATTACAAATTGAAAATTTTTCTCTTTCAAAGCGTCTAAAACAATCGATCTCCCACTCAAGTCATCTACAGGACCTCGACAAACAGGGCATCCGGCTTTCTCTTTGCCTTTAATCTGGTTTTCATCAACCCATTCAGTTATGCAGGCCAAATGGAATACATGCCCGCATTTTCCTGCCACACCGGGCAAAAATACTTGAGTACATTTATCATTCAATGCCTCCCCTGTTCCACTGAATCCTTCAAAATCATTAAGGATCTCTAAGCAAATAGCACATGGATCACTAATAGACTTATAATTAGTCTCTTGAGTCTGAGTTTCTATCGTTCTTACTGAAGTTTTGGGAACTTCACTCGTTTTTGATATAGATGACATATTCGGATATCCTATTTATTAACTACTTTTAACTATTATAAACAAATTAAAATAGTTTGTAAACATATTTTTTTATTAAATAAAAAAATATGACTATTAAACTATAATATCTCTTTTAAAATTGAATTCACTTTTTACGAATTGAGTGGCGAATATGGGATTTAAAACTATTTCACCGCAGAACTTGTCATAAATTCAGCACTTTCATACACTAAAATTAGCAGTTAGACACAAGGAGTGCTAAGTTATGAATCCACAATTTACCGAATCAATGACAAGCGCACTGCAAAGCGCAGTCTCTCTCTCTAAACAGTCCCAGAATACCGAACTTCGACCTATTCACCTTCTTAAAGCCCTGCTCGGGGATGAAACGGGTTATTTTGTAACCCTGCTCAATGATTTAGGAATCGATATAGGCCTTCTAAATCAAGCTTGTGAGCAAAAATTAGCTTCATTACCTAAAACAGAAGATACCACTTACGAGCCCAGAGCTTCTTCTGATTTTCACAACCTTCTGCAAAAGGCTCAGCAATGGAGCGCGAAATGGGACGACAGTTACATAAGCCCTGACCATTTACTAGTGGCCTATTCTGAATTAAAACTGGAGCCTTTGAATGCGTTTATTCAAGCAAAAAAGCTCAATCAACAACAAATTATTGATTTAATACAAACAATCCGAGGAGGCGCACATATGGATTCTCCATCCGCAGAAAATAGTCTTAAAGCTTTAGAAAAATACTGCAAAAATCTAACCAAACTAGCAAAAGATGGCAAACTTGATCCCGTGATTGGTCGAGATGAAGAAATTCGAAGGACAGTACAAGTTTTAAGTCGCCGCACTAAAAATAACCCTATGCTCATTGGGGAACCTGGCGTTGGAAAAACGGCTATTGCAGAAGGGCTTGCATTGCGCATTGTTCAAAAAGATATTCCTGAATCTTTAGAAAACAAACAGCTTTTTGCGCTAGATATGGGAAGCCTTATTGCAGGAACCAAGTATCGAGGCGAATTTGAAGAACGCCTTAAGGGTATACTTAAGGAAGTCGAAAAAAATGAAGGTCAAGTCATCCTATTTATTGACGAAGTGCACACTTTAGTAGGCGCTGGAGCAACGGATGGCGCAATGGACGCCGCCAATCTTTTAAAGCCAGCTCTAGCAAGAGGAACACTCCATTGCGTGGGAGCTACCACACTCAACGAATACCAAAAGCATATCGAAAAAGACGCTGCTTTAGAAAGACGCTTTCAACCTGTAATGATTAAAGAGCCGACTGAAGAAGATGCCATTGGTATTTTAAGAGGCCTTAGAGAGCGATATGAAAACTTTCATGGTGTTCGCATTACAGAAAGCGCCCTCAATGCAGCGGTTCACCTCTCTCAAAGATACATAACAGATCGTTTTCTACCCGATAAAGCCATTGATCTCTTAGATGAGGGAGCCTCTATGATTCGAATGCAAATGGGAAGTTGCCCTCTACCTATTGACCAACTTAAAAGAAAACTCTCCTCTCTCATAGTTAAACAAGAAGGACAAAAAAGAGAAAAAGGAAATAAAAATTCAGAGCAAAATAACTCTCTACAAAAAGAAATTGAAGAAACCAAAGAACTACTTAACAACCTGGAAAAGCAATGGGAGCAAGAGCGCTCTCTACTCGACCAACTTAAAGAAAAGAAAAAAAAGTTAGAGCAATTAAAGTTTGAGGAAGAAGAAGCTGACCGAGTCGCCGACTTTAATAAAGTTGCTGAAATTCGCTATAGCCAAATTCCCCATATGGAAAAAGAAATTTCTGAATTTCAGCATAAACTCACAAAACTACCGAATCGTCTTTTACAAGAGGAAGTGGATGAAAATTTAATTGCAGATATTGTAGCAAAGTGGACAGGAATTCCTGTTCAAAAGATGCTCGAAAAAGAAGCTAAGAAGCTGCTAAACCTTGAAGACGACTTAGCTAAACGCGTTGTTGGACAGCCCCTTGCTATTAGAGCTGTTAGTGAAGCTATTCGCTGCTCAAGAGCCGGTCTTCAAGATCCTCATAGACCCTTAGGCGCTTTTCTATTTATGGGACCTACGGGAGTAGGCAAAACTGAACTTGCAAAAGCATTAGCTGAATTTTTGTTTAATAATGAAGAGTCTATTATTAGACTCGACATGTCTGAGTACATGGAAAAGCACAGTGTCTCTAGACTTATTGGATCTCCTCCGGGGTATGTGGGTTATGATGAAGGAGGACAACTCACAGAGGCTCTTCGCCGCAAGCCTTACGCGGTTGTATTGCTAGATGAAGTTGAAAAAGCTCATTCTGATGTATTTAACATCCTTCTTCAAATTTTTGATGATGGGCGTATCACTGATAGTAAAGGACGTGTTGTCAACTGTAAGAATGCACTTTTTATTATGACTTCTAATTTAGCTTCTAATGAGCTTTTAAAAGCGATGCAAACGCAAGAAGATGCGACTAAGGACACGCTGCTTAAGCTAATAGACCCCATATTAAAAGGGCATTTTAGACCCGAATTTCTGAATAGACTTGATGACATTCTCCCTTTTTCGCCTCTTAGAGAATCAGATATGGCAGGCATTGTGAAAATTCAACTAGCCCTTGTTCAAAAGCGACTAAAAGACCAACAAATTTCTCTTAGTTATGAGCCTAATGCCATAGAAAATTTAGCAAAAAAGGGATACGACAGAGATTTTGGAGCAAGACCCCTCAAGCGATTAATTCACCAAAAAGTGACCATCCCTCTCTCTAAAGCTCTTTTATCAGGAGAAATAAAACCTCATTCGGATTTAAAACTGTCTTTAGTCGGAGATCATATTGGCTTTAAGGGGAGCTAACTTGCAGTCTTACCTACTTTATTGAGGCCGTTCAGGGCGGCAATACGGTATCCCTCTGCAAAAGTGGGGTAATTGAATACTTGATTTGTAAAAAAATCGACTCGGGATTGATGCATCATAGCCATTTGACCTATGTGAATCACTTCCGAGGCATTTCTTCCTACAATATGCACACCTAGAAGCTGCAGGTTATCTACATCAAAAATAATCTTAAACATGCCCATATCATTGGAACCATAGATATGACTTGCGGCTATTTCATAGTAATACGCTCTTCCAACTTCATATTTCAAACCTTGCTTTTTACATTCATCTTCAGTTAAGCCGCAGGAGGAAATTTCAGGTATTGTATAAATACCTAAGGGATAGAATTCAGGAAAATGATGCGTTTGAATTCCACATGCTTTCAAAGCAGCTAAACGCCCCTGCTCCATACTAGTTGAAGCTAAAGAAGCCCCTCCAACAACATCTCCTACAGCATAGATATTAGGATTAGTCGTTTGAAAAAATTCATTTACCTCAATATATCCTCTGTTATTAACGGAAAGATTTGCATTTTCTATATGAAGCCCTTCAATATTAGCCTCACGACCTAAGGCATAGAGAAGTAAATCGGCTTCTACATGTCCTCCGTCTTTTGAGTGTACGGAAACTCCTGTATCACTGACTTCAATAGATTGAACTTGTTTATTTCCATGAAATTCTAAACCAATGTTGCTCAAGCCACTTTGCAAATGCATCCCAATTTCACGATCCAAATAGGGAAGCATATGATCCTTTTTATCAATAACAACCACATGAGTACCAAGAGCTGCAAAAAAGCTAGCGTACTCAGACCCTATCACACCTCCACCAAGTACAATCATTTTTTTAGGTAATTGTTCAATTTTAAGAAGAGAAGAGGAATCGCAAATCATTCGTCCATCAAAAGGAATGTGATTTGGGTTTCGAGGAGCTGAGCCTGAGGCTATTATCACTTGCTGACTCTCAATACGACAAATAGGTGTTTGTGCCGAATCCAGTACAGAAACATGGCGCTCATTTTCAAACTGCGCATTCCCAAAAATAATCTGTATTTTATTTTTTTTAAACTGCCTCTCGATCATCTGAATTTCGGCTTCTATTACTTTTTTAAGACGAAAGTTTAAATCATTTATTGAAATATCACCAAAATTGTATTCCTTTGAATAAAAGCTTCTTAAATAAAATTCACTTAAATCTAAAATAGACGCTCTCAACGTCTTTGATGGAATCGTCCCTGAGTGTAAACAAGCCCCCCCGAGAAACCCCTCTTTTTCAATAATAACGACCGACTTTTTCAATTTAGCTGCTTGAATTGCCGCTTTTTGACCCGCAGGACCCGACCCAACAACCAAAACATCTACTTTAATATTTTCCATAAATCACTTTTATAAAAAGGGTTAACTCAATTCCAAGCTCTCTTACTCCTCATACTGCCAATATATTTTTTCTTGTGCAATAAGAAAGAAGATGGTAGACTCATGTCTTGATTTTTTTTGGAGAACAATAATGTCTAAAATCTGCGATGTCACTGGTAAAAAACCGAAGAAAGGAAGAAGCATTATCCGTCGCGGTATTGCTAAGAAAAAGAAAGGTATTGGTCTAAATATAACCGGTGTCTCTCTTAGACGTTTTTTACCTAATCTATTCAAAAAACGTTTTTGGTTTTCTGAAGAGAAGCGTTTTATAACGCTCAAACTCTCGACCTCTGCTATGCGAACTATTGATAAGAAAGGTTTAGCTGCTGTGGTTCGTGATATGAGAGCCCAAGGTAAAAAAGTTTAACCTTGAGAGCTTCACTCTTCTATTTTTTAGACCTCATTGAATTCTTGATAAAGCAGAGTTATTTATTTTTAATATTCTGCTTTAAAAAGTTCGTTTTTAAGCGTCTTTTTTTTAAATCTATTTTTAAAAAAATTTTCAGAACTAAGTAAAAGTAATTTAGCCTCTAGAATAGAAAGTCGTATATGTTTAGATCACAACATTCTCATTACATATTCACTCATTCTAGTTATGTTAGAGGACGATCCTAAATCTCATCTTTATTAAATCTATTCTTATCTATCAGTAAAATAAAAAAGAGAAACTGATGCTAAATTCTATACTTCGAAGAGATGTAATTATACCTGCTGCTGCTGCGACAATCGCAGTGGGAACTGCAATCGCTTACAGTAATAATATTATTAATGAAATAAATGCTGGACAGGTAAAAAATATACTTGATTTACCTCAACACACAGAGTTGAATTTAAGCCAGTGGGTGCCTGTCTGCCCAAACGAATTCGAAAATACTGCTGATATAATAAGTAATTCTTGCTATTGGATTTATAGATCTGTACAAATTTTTAAAACCAGTAATCCTTGTATAAAAACTGTGCACCTAGAAGAACATAAGCACAAAACATACTCTACTTCTCTCACAAATTCTTTGTTCTTATGGATGAAAAGTAGCACTTCATCAAGTTACACAAAAATTATTTGGCACACATGTTACAAATATGTTAACGGACCTTTAATATACACTTTAAAAGAATGGTTAGGACTCCTGACCCCAGATTCTAATTTAGTTTCCTTTGTTCGCACCTATACTTCGAACGCAACGTCTCCCTCTTCTTGAATTCTTATATTTAAAATATCTAAGTGAATTTAATTTAAGTATTCAAGTAAAATCTTTTCGTTCGTTTACATCTTAGTTTAGCTCTACCGACTCAATGAGTGCAGCAATAATGCAAGCACGTGGATGATCAAAAAATAAAAGTATCTTCCGAGGAAAATTCTGAAAGTAAAGATCTTTAAACCACAAATACAAGCGGTTTTTTTTTCGCCCTAGCGATTCTTCTATTCACTCTATTATTCTTGAAACAATTTCTAGTAAGAGAGTTGCCTAGAAATCCATATTCTCTCTCTTTTTATTCCAATCAAGAGCGCTCTGATCTAAAAAGAACTCTCTTAGATGCTTTTTCAAAAGCCCAAGATCAAATCCTCGTCTCCGTTTACTCAATGACGGATCCAGATATTATTAAAAAAATTAATGAAAAAGCAAAATCAGGTGTCAACGTCTCTATTTTTATAGATAAAAAACACCTCAAAAGCCTAGCTAAAAAAATGGACTCTAACGTTTTAGTTCAGAAAAAAAAACAACGCGGGCTCATGCATGAAAAAATTTTCTTAATAGATGATCTTATTTTTATAGGCTCAAGTAATTTAACAACAACTTCTCTGAGAATGCATGATAATTTAATGGTTGGATACATCCACAGAGAACTTACCAATCGATTAAGAAATTATTACTCTAACGATGCCCCTTTCATTTTTTGGGATCCTACATGTGGCATTCATTTCTTTTGCCTTCCGAGCCCTGAGGCTCTCGCACATATTTTAACTCATATTAAACAGGCGAGTAAACAAATTGATATAGCTCTTTTTACATTCACTCACCCTAAAATTTTAAAAGCCTTGATTGAAGCGAATCAAAGAGGAGTTAAAGTTCGTGTGCTTTTAGATTACTTGAGTACTCTTGGCGCAAGTCGCTTTGTAGCGGCTCGATTAAAGGAAGAACATATTGCTGTTTATCACAATCGAGGCTTGCAACTCATGCACCATAAAATGGCTTTAATAGATCAGAAAATCTTCATTTTGGGATCCACAAATTGGACTCGCAGTGCTTTTGAGCGAAATCAAGATGACTTAATCATTTTTTCTCAATTAGAAAAAAGACAACTTAAAAAAGTTATAAAAATATTTCAGCATCTTTTTTGGGAAAGTGAAAAAAATGACTAGATGGCATCTTTCGAGGCTCTCTCCAAAATAGTGACCAGCTCTTTAAACTTTCCTTCTTTCGGAAAATTCATATCAACCCAAATATGGGGATGGCCTAATTTATGAATTTTTTGAAGTAACGAGCAAATGTTCTTTTTAATGAAGGTGGGCTTGTTGATAGATCCTATTTTAATCACTTCTTCAGCACTAGGATATTTTCTTTCATCGAAGCCTAGCACCACTTTGATAGAGCCATCATACGAGCAATCTCTAAGGTGCAGTTGAGGTCTTAGTAAATAGGTGTTTTTTTCGTAATCCACATTTGATACAACTGGAGGGTAGTAACCCAAGACAGGATATAATTGTTTTAAAGAGATGTCACCCATGCGCAAAACAACCCAGGATGCATCAAAATAGGCTAAAATAGTTGAGGGGATCCCTCCCATTTCTGATTGATCCGTTTTTAAAATCGGAAACTCTTCCCCGAATTCTCTCTCGATTTCTTTGGGTGATAAGAGAGAATTTTCTCCTGACTTATTGGCTGAAGTAATCGCTAAGGGATCGCCATACGCTTTAATCAGTTCTCTAGTAAATTGATTTTGAGTCACCCGAAAGGCAGCTGTCGGCAGCTTTGCTCTTAGAAGGCCTGAAACCATTTCTTTTCTTACAGGTAACACAATAGTTAAGGGGCCAGGCCAAAAGGTCTTTATTAATTTTTCTAAATCAAAAGGAGGCATGAACAAAAAAGGATAAATATCTTTCGTGTAAGCTAGCTGAATAACAAAGGGTTTATTCAGAGCTCGCCCCTTCAAATTATAGAGATTTAGCAGCGCTTTCTCTGAAAACATATCTACTGCCATCCCAAAAACAGTTTCAGTAGGAACAGCAAGAACCTCACCGTTTTTCAAAATTTTCTTAGCTTTTTCTAAATTGACGAACATAACTTAATGTTTACTCAAACAGTCTCTTTAATCAAGCAAAAATACTAAAAGAAAAAATAGCCCCTAAAAGCTAAACGTGATAAAAAAAATTTTTACATGATTACGATGCTGATATGACCTTATTTTCACTTGTTTTTTCGCTTTTCTTGATTATGGACCCTGTTGGGAATATTCCTTTATTTGCTGTTATTTTGGCGCCCTACGACCCCGCTCGTCAAAGACGTATTATCTTCAGAGAAATGTTAATTTCTTTAGGAATACTCATTGGATTTCAGTATTTGGGAGCTTGGATCTTAGGTTTACTCAGAATTTCGATCCCCTCTGTTCAAGTGGCTGGTGGAATCATCTTATTCATCATTGCTCTTGGAATGATTTTTCCTACAATGGACACAAATACGAGTCATTTAGCAGGTGAAAGTGAGCCTTTTATAGTTCCTCTCTCAGTCCCCCTCATAGCAGGCCCGACTATTCTAGCTGCCATTATGGTTTATAGCCGTCAAATAGAACACCATGGAATTATGCTCTTAGGAATTTGTATTGCTTGGGCTGTATCCACTCTCATTTTAATTTTTACTCCTTTTTTAAAAAGGATTCTAAAAGATCAGGCCATGACTGCCGTTACCAGATTAATGGGCCTTATTTTGACCTTTATCTCAGTTCAGATGCTTTTAGAGGGAATTCGAGGTTTTTTCCAGGCGTTTAGTTAGAAAATAAAATTGTGAAAAACACTCTCCATTGCTAGACTATCGTTCTTATTAACCTTAATAGATTAAATATGTACGGAAGAAATGACCCTTGTTGGTGTGGAAGTGGCAAAAAGTGGAAAAAATGCCACTACCCTCAAGAACCGAAACCTTCTCACTCAGACCTCGCTCTAGAATACTATAAAAAGTATCAAATCCGTCTGAAGACGCCTCAAGAGATAGAAGGCATAAGAGAGGCATGCGCTCTGACTCGTGACATTCTAAAGAAAACATGTGAATACGCACGAGTAGGTATGACGACCCTGGAACTTCATAATTTCTCACATGATTTAATTATTAAGGCCGGAGCCATACCTGCAGCACTCAATTACGGAGACCCTCCTTACCCTCGAAGCATCTGCATTTCATTAAATGAAATTATTTGCCACGGAATCGCTGATGGACGCGTTTTACAAGAGGGCGATATTGCGAATATTGATGTCGCTGTCATTCTAAACGGCTTTTACGGAGATTGTAGTGCCATGGTTGTACTTGGTAAAACTACCGAAGAAAGACAAAAAGTCGTTGATGTAGCCTACGAATGCCTGATGAGATCTATCAAGATTTTAAAGCCAGGGGTGGATCTCGCACAAATTGGCGAGGTTATTACAGACTATGCAACGGACAAAGGATGCTCTGTAGTCCATGAGTTTGTAGGTCATGGTGTAGGCATAAACTTTCATGAAGCTCCACAAGTACTACATTCAAAAAACAATCTACATATACCCTTAGCCACAGGAATGACTTTCACTATTGAACCCATGATTAATGCGGGATCACCTTTAGGAAAAATAGATAGGGAAGACGGATGGACAGCCCGTACTATTGACGGTAAGGCGAGTGCTCAATGGGAGCATACTCTATTGATTACTGAAACTGGCTGCGAAATTCTTACTTAAAATTTTCTGATTTCTCATTCTTTAGTAGTTCTGAAATCAAACTATTTAGAGTTTCAATTTCACTTTCTAAAGAATCGACTTCCTCATTTTTTTCAGAAAGATCCTTTTCAACGATAGACTCTTGGGATGATTTAGAAAGACTGAGCTGCTCACTTTCTTTGTTTAATTCATCAATTTTAGTCTCAGCATCGTACAATTCTTTTCTTGTCATCTCTAAAGTGTCATTTTTCTCATCAAATTGCATTCTCAATTGCTTGTATAAAGCTTTCGTCTGATTGAGTGTGAGAAGTTCTTTGGAAAGCTCCTTTGGAAGTGCTGAAAAGTCCACTCGCTTAGAACGTTCCCCTTTCATGATACGCTCTAGCTGTAAAAGCCAATGCTTTGGCTTTTCAATCTTTTGAGCGAGGTTGGCCTTTAAGTTTTCTTTATCAAGACTTGCTTGGAAAAGAGAAAATCGCGTCTCATTCAGTTTTCTGAGCTCTTGAAATTGTCGATTGACCAAAGCCTCTTCATTTTTATGCATCTCTTCAATTTCTTGAAGTTTTTGCTCATACTGCAACACAAGTTCTTTTTTATCGTCTTTAAGATTTTCGACATTTAATTCCATTTGCTCAAGTTCTTCTTGAATTCCCTTCACATGTTCAGATAGATGCTTTATTTGAACTTCATTTGTGCGTATTGTATTTTGATAATTGGCTATAGCTTGCTCATTCTTGAGATCGTTATTTTTGAGCTCTAATTTTTTCTCTTCTATTTTAGATCTTACCTGGCTTAAATTTTGCTGAGTATCTCTTAAGTTTTGATTGAGTTTTTGAATCTGAAAATCTCTTTCATTCAAGGCACTTTTTAATGTAAGAACTTCATGTTCTTTTTGGTTAATTGATTGAAAAAGGGTTTTTATTTCATCTTTCTGATGGGAAATATCTTGATCCTTGAGAAGAATTTTATCTTGAAGCTCTTGCATGGAGGCTACTTTTTGTCTTAGGGCCTCTTGCATACTTTTGAAAGCTTCAGCTTTTTGAGAAAGCTCTTCCTTGAGAAGACCTTGCTCCTCTTTATTCTCAGATATTCTTTCATTTAAAGCGGCTACTTCTTGCTCATTTCGAGCTATTTTATCTTTGAGAAGCGCTACATTTTCGATAAGCCTTTTTTCTCTCTCTCCCTGGCCTTCTGCAAGTTGCAGTTGAGCTTGCCTCCCCTGTTCTTTTGCAAACAGCGTTGTCTGCTCTAAGTTAGAAATTTCTCTAGCTTTATCTTCAACTTCTTTCAATAGAGCTGAATTAGATTCCTGTAGACTCTCTAGCTCTGACCGAAGCGCTCCGGCCATTTTTTCCAAAGACGCCATTTCATGATGGTCTCTTTTTAAAGCTTCTGATTTTTTTGAAAGTTCATTTTGAAGCTCTGCCTCTTCATATTTCCAGACTTCTTGGGCTTTATTAAATTTCTCATCTAGATCAATTAAATTATCTAATCGGCTCTGAGATTCCAAGGCCAGCTTTGAAAGAAATAATTTGACTTCTTCAAAGCCCATAAAAGTTGTAAAAAGCCCCAAAGCCAAACTTAGACACGCACCCAATTGCCATAATTTTTCATGAGGAGCAAAAAAGGGATAAAAACTTAAAAAAGAAATTATAAGGACACCTGATGAGATTAAGAACCCCTTCATCCTCCACTTCCAACTCACCGGAAGAGCTAAAAGAGTCATGACAAACAGATAGCTACTCTTGGGGGACCCTTTAAGAAGTGTACAAAGAAGAGTTAACAATATAATAAAGGGCCCTAGGAGGCCTAAGAACTGAAGTCGGTCTTGGATTTTTGTTTGATTTTCTTCCACAGATTTCAAGCCTTGATTCAAATTTTTATTTTAGTATTTAAGAGATCTAAATTATTTCCTTTATCAGATATAGCAATCCTATATATTGTTTCAAAAAAAAATGCAATCTAAACACCTAGATTACACTTTTTTCAAATAAAAACTATCTCTAATAAGCATAAATATACAAACTTGCTTTAAAGCTTCTATTTTGATATAATTACTTAGAGAAAGCTACAGAAATTGGTAGCCAAAGAGCTATCTAACAATTGTCTAACATTATAAGGGAGAATATTAAATATTTATGTCTCTAGATAAAAGCACTAAAGAAGAAATAACCAAAAAATTTCAGTTACACGAAAAAGATACCGGATCTGCAGACGTTCAGATCGCTATTTTAACAGAGCGGATTACTGAAATTACAGATCATCTCAAGATTACACCTAAGGATCATGCATCTCGCTTAGCTTTACTTAAGCTTGTCGGGCAAAGACGCAAGTTATTAGACTATCTTAATTCTACTGATACGAAACGTTATCAAAACCTAATTAGCCGTTTAAAGTTAAGAAAATAATTGAATGCATGCCTTTCAATTTATTTTTTTAGTTGAAAGGCTTTTCTTATTTGGACCTATTCATTAAACTTCTACACATTATTAAATGGTCATGATGAGCAATCAAGCTCATTTTGATTCCAACTTATCAATTCGCAAACCGAAGGAAAATAAAAGAATGACTATAGAATTTCAACATGAGACGCTCGAAATAGAAGTCGGCGAATTAAAATTATGTTTTGAAACAGGACATATGGCTAGACAAGCTAGTGGGAGCGTAGTACTCAAAGTGGGCGATACAATGCTTTTCAGTGCGGTGACCACAAAAAAAGAAGCTTCTGAAGACATTGATTTCCTTCCGTTAAGAGTTGATTATCAAGAAAAATTTTCATCTGCTGGAAAAACTTTAGGTGGATTTATCAAAAGGGAAGGTAGACCGACTCAAAGAGAGACGCTTATGTCTCGCTTAATTGACAGACCGATTCGTCCTCTTTTTCCAAAAGGCTTTTATAATGAAGTTCAGATCGCAACCGTTCTGTTATCTTACGACGGAGAAACTTCGCCAGATCCATTAGCACTTTGTGCCACGTCTGCCGCACTTTCTATTTCAGAAGCTCCTTTTGCGAATCCTATTGGAGCTGTTAGAGTTGGCTTAATCAATGAGCAGTTCGTGATCAACCCTACTATGGAGCAACAAAAAGAGTCTAAATTAGACCTTCTACTTGCAGGGACGAAAGACGCTATCTTGATGATTGAGGGATATTGCGACTTTTTGAGCGAAGAACAAATTATCGAGGCGATTGAACTGGGCCATGAGTCTATTAAGAAAATTTGTGTAGCGCTTATCGATTGGAAAGAGAAAGTAGGTAAAAAGCAAAACTTTGACACTCTTTCTGTTCCTCCAGAAGAGCTTTATAAAGAAATCAAAGAATTCGTAGGATCCCGCCTAAAGGACGCTCTTGCTCTACGAGAAAAGCAACCTCGCGAAGAAGCAATGAGCACTCTGAAAAAAGAAGTGATGAATCATTTCTTCCCAGAGGGAACTGTCGCATTTAAATTCAAGAAGCGTGATGTTGCTTTAGCTTATAAAGAGACGACATCGCGTGTAATGAGAGAAGCTATTTTAGAAAGTAACTCTCGGCCTGATGGACGTAAAACAGATCAAGTACGACCTATCCACATTAAACAGTCGTTACTCCCAAGAGCGCATGGTAGCTCCCTTTTCACAAGAGGAGAGACTCAAGCATTAGCGATTGCCACTATTGGTGGTCTCAATATGGGACAGCGTTATGAAACCGTACATGAAGCAGATATTGAACAATTTTATCTACAGTACTTTTTCCCCCCTTACTCTGTTGGAGAAGTAGGTCGCATAGGCCCTCCAGGACGTAGAGAAGTGGGACATGGAAAATTAGCTGAAAGAGCACTGAGACCTACACTTCCTAGCAAAACAGAGTTCCCCTATACCATACGCCTAGAGTCTCAGATTATGGAATCTAATGGATCCTCTTCTATGGCTTCTGTATGCGGTGGTTCTTTAGCGCTTATGGATGCAGGTGTTCCTGTATTACGGCCGATCTCTGGAATTGCCATGGGACTTATTTTAGAAGAAGATAAGTTTGTTATTCTCTCTGACATATCTGGAACGGAAGATGCTTTAGGAGATATGGACTTCAAACTTACAGGAGATGCTGACGGAATTACAGCGTTTCAAATGGACATTAAAGTAGAGGGCATTACCCACGAAATCATGCGCCAAGCTCTAGCTCAAGCTAAAGCGGGTCGTCAAACTATTTTAGAAAAAATGGTAGAAGTTTGCCCTAAAGCTAAAAAAGAGCTTTCTAAATGGGCTCCTCGAATTGTTATTTTACAAGTTAAGCCGAGTCAAATTGGAACAATTATTGGACCCGGAGGAAAACAAATTCGAGCCATTACTGAAGAAACAGGCGTCGAACTAGATATCGATGATGAAGGTGTTGTTCATATTACAGGAGCTGATCCAGCAGGTGTTGAACGAGCTAAGAATATCGTAGAAGACCTCGTGGCTGAAGTTGAAATTGGCGCGGTTTATGAAGGAAAGATCGTATCCATCGTAAATTTTGGAATGTTCGTCCAAGTTATTGGAGGAAAAGAAGGTCTTTGCCACATTTCTGAAATTGCCAATACTCGTGTAGACGATATCACAGGCCTATTTAAAGAAGGCGATCCTTTAAAAGTAAAAGTTCTCGATATCAATGACAGAGGACAAATTAAACTAAGTCATAAAGCGACGCTATAAAAGTTTAAATCTAATATTAACCCACCAAAAATTCTTTCTAAGAGCTTTTGGTGGGTTTTTTTATGCTGAAAAATTTTGAACCGCTTCTTTTGTAGGAATAGAGCTTTGGGCTCCTTGCTTAGAAACACATAGACCTGAGGCTTTAGAGGCTAATTTAAGAGCTTCTTCGACTCCCTTTCCCTCTAGCTTTGCCGCTAGATAAAATCCAATAAATGTATCTCCTGCACCTGTGGTATCAACCACATTGACCGAGCACGCTGGTATTTCATACTTTTCAGTTTGGTATCGATAAACCACGCCTAGTTTCCCAAGAGTAATAATAAGCTCTGTTTGGGGATAAAGTTTTATTAACTGTTCGATAGCCTCTTCCATATTTTCTTTTTTCGACAACGCCTGTGCTTCGGTTTCATTTACGATTAAAGTATTGACTAAGCCGATAGGATACTCTCTGACACTTGGATTCATAGGCGCTGGATTAAAACAAACTTTCAGCCCTCTCTCGTTCCCTAATTTAATGAGAGCATCGACACAACTAATTTCATTTTGCAATAAAAGAAAATCTCCTTCTCCAAATTGATTCAAAGTTGTTTCTATTTCTTCTTTTGTAACTTCTCCATTGGATCCAGGATAAATTAAAATAGCATTCTGCCCTTTTGTGTCTACTTGAATACAGGCATGTCCATTTGGAGTAGATCCTTCAATAATATGGGTGACATCCACACCATCTGATTGCAGTTGCTCTTTTAACCGTTTACCCTCAGGACCGATTTTACCTGCATGAGAGACCGTTGCTCCAGCTCTTGCAAGGGCTGTCGACTGATTAGCCCCTTTTCCACCAAAAAATGTTTCAAAATATTGACTTGCTAGTGTCTCACCAGGCTTTACAAAGTGCGGCACTTTATAAACATAATCTATATTCAAAGATCCAAAATTTAGTATCTTATTTGTCACAATTAAGACCCTCTTTCTACAAGTTTAGCGATACCTATACTGACAAGTCCAAGTACATAAAAAAGAAACATTCCGAATAAAAGTGCAAAAACGGCTCGTACTTTGGCAAATTCTTTCCAAATAAACACTCCCCATATAGCTGCTATTAAAGTAGCTCCTTGCCCAAAGGCATAAGCAATTGCTGGCCCGGCATTCGTGGAAGCTATAATATTAAAAGAGAGACCAATGCACCAAATAATACCCCCAAGCAGTCCTATGAAGTGTTGTTTAGCTGTGCCTTGAAAATATAAATTCATAGAAAGAGGCTGACCAAAAATTGGTTTCTTCATCAAAATCGGATTGAAAATAAGTGTACAGAAAACAACACCTATTCCAAAAAAGAAGACAGCGCTATAGGGACTTAAAGAGCTTCCTTGTTTAATCGATGATGCTAATATGGGATAAAAGAAACTCATGAGAATACCGCTGAGTACAGAAATCAAGATACCTTTCTTTGTTGTATGACTTCCAGGGTTTTCTTGTGCCTCTTTTTTTCTATAAGCCTTTGCTGCTAAAAAAATCGCCAGTAACACAAATAGAATTCCTAAAAAAAGAAAAAAAATGTTTCCTTGGGATACAATGAGATAGCTGAAAAAAGTCCCTAAAACAAGAGCTATTCCAATGCCTATGGGGAAAGCTACCGACATACCTGCCATTGTAATAGCAGCTACCAAAAGCAGGTTGGCTCCGTTGAAAATAATTCCACTCAAAAAAGCTTTAAAAGCCTCTCCTCCCCACGCTAGCTGAGAGATATTCTGAAAAAAAGAGGGTCCACTACTTCCAAAACTTCCTAGAGTAATAGCTATTATAAAAGCTGTTAAAAGGACTCCAAATGAGTAATCCCAATAGTAAAGCTCAAAACGCCAGTTTTTATCTAACTTTGTAGTATTAGCCCAAGATCCCCATGCAAGCATAGTTACAAACATAAAAAGAACGGATACAAAATAAGAACTTGGAAGATACATGATCTAATGACCCTGGCTGAGTGTCTTATAGAAAAGAGAATAAAACGTGGTGGGGTTAATTGATAAACAAACGTTGACTAAGCTTCCACTGGAGGATTCGAAAAAACATCCATAACTTTGCCCCTGTTGAGTGTTCAAAGATAAATTCATATTTTTGTATTCCCCAATAGATGGAGTCGTCATCACCATTGCAGCTACTGGATCCCAAAAATAAAGAGTGACATTTTTTTGAGTTTCAACAAAAGGAGCTATGACTTCATAGACAAAATTAGCTGAAGGGTTTCTCTGCTCATTTTTAAACTTATCGTAGATTGCCTGATTAATTGGAGCATCTTGAGTGGCATTCAGGGGAACCAAAGTAATAGGAGCTCCACTTGAAATAGAGACTTCTGCAGCTTTTACATCTAAAAATATATTATATTCGGCACAGATATTTTTAAATCCTCTAGGCTCTCCCACTATATTACCACTGAAATTAACGGCCCCACCTGAAATCACAATATTTTCTATTTTACTAATAATAGAGGGATCACTTTCTATAGCAAGGGCAATATTCGTCATAGGAGCTAAAGAGAGAATCGTTACTTTTTCAGTAGAATTTTTCAGCGTTTGAATAATCAATTCACAAGATGAAAGAGAAGAGGGAGGATTCGGATTTTTTGGCAGAGGAATATTGAATACGTTATCAACTCCTGTTCTCCATACTTCAGGGAAGTTGGCATAGGGACTCAAAGATTCTTGAGCTCCATAAGATACGGGTATATTAGGGTGTCCTGCCAATTCTAAAAGATCGAGTATATTTGGAGCGGTACACTTCCAATGAGCCATTCCTGAGCCCGTCGTCGTTACCGCAAGGATTTCCACATTTTGCAGCTTCAAAAGATACAAAATCGCCATCATGTCATCCATGTCGCAATCTGTATCGACAATTACCTTGATGGGTTGATTGTCCGCGCTTAGATGAATCGTAAAAAATGAAAACAGAACCAGTAATAAAATTTTTAATCTCATTCTTTTCTTCATAACGCTCTTTGCTATTTCAGTAAAGAAATGCCTTAAAAACTTTGATAAAATTTATTTATTTATTGAAAGTAACGCTTTATTCTCATTGATTATTTACCCTTTTTTTCGCATAATCTCCCTCAAAATTAATCTAGAGAGTCTTTATGAAAGAGCCTAAAACATACTTTATTCGCACCTATGGCTGCCAAATGAATGAACTAGATACAGAAGTCATGCGTGGTCAGCTTGAGAAAAGAGGGCTTAAATGGTTAGAAAATGAAGCCGAAGTGGATCTTTTAATTTTCAATACATGCTCTATTCGCGATTTAGCTGAGAGAAAGGTAATGGGAAAGTTGGGCCTTTTAGCTAAAAAGAAAAACTCTGATCAAATTGTTGGTGTCACTGGATGTATGGCTAATGCCAAGAAAGAATCCCTTTTTAAGAAAATGCCCCACGTTCACTTTGTTTTAGGAACAAACGATTTACATACACTTAACGACACTTTAGACACTCTTCTTGCAACAGGCTCCAAAGGAATAGGAATCCAAAAACACTTTACAGAAGAGCTCGATTATATAGGCGCTAAAAGGGATGACAAGTTGAAGGCTTATATTTCTATTATTAGAGGATGCAACAAATACTGTACCTACTGCATTGTCCCCTACACTAGAGGCCCTGAGGTCTCGCGCGCGCCTGAAGATATTATTCAAGAGTGTAAAATTCTTGCGTCTAAAGGTTACAAAGAAATCACCTTACTTGGACAAAATGTAAATAGTTATGGCAAAGACAACGCTTCATTTAACTGTTTGTTTCATGACCTACTCTATAAGCTAGATGCCATAGATGGAATAGAGCGCATTCGATTTATGACAAGCCATCCGGTGGATATTACACGCCAGCTCATGGAAGCTATTCGAGACTTGCCCTCACTGTGTGAATTTATTCATTTCCCTGTTCAATCGGGTTCTAGTCGTATTTTGAAAAAGATGCATCGCATTTATACCCTGGAGCAATACCTTGAAAAAGTAGCTCTTCTCAAAGAGATTGTCCCTAATGCAGCACTAGGAACCGATATCATTGTAGGGTTTCCAACAGAGACTCATGAAGATTTTATGGAAACCTATAAAGTTTTAGAACACATTGAGTATTCTGTAGCCTTCTTATTTGCCTATTCAGAAAGAAAAGGCACGCCAGCGACTCGATTTAAAGATACTATTCCAGAAGAAGTTAAGCAAGAGCGTCTTCAGATGCTTATTCAACTTCAAGACGGCATTTACAAAAAACAACGACAAGCGCTTATAGGATCTACACAAGAGGTTTTAGTTGAAAGAGCGAGCACCAGAAATCCTCATCTTCTTAAGGGAAGAACCCGCTGCTGGAAAAATGCCATTTTTCCAGGAGACGCATCACTTATAGGATCCCTCGCCTCTATTTATGTTGATGATTTTACTCACCAAACTCTTGTAGGGCGAAAAGTAGAAGAACCTCTCAGCTTAATTTCATAGTGTCCTTTTTTAACTAATTTCGATTGCTCTTAAATTTCTTTTGGGATAATCCATGAAATTATGAAGACTTATCAAAAATCAAAGAAAATTGCAGGTCCGCTTCTTCTTATATTAGGAATTTTGTTCATTGTTTTTGCAGGAATCATCACAAAACAAGTAAATGAGGGCTCGCAAAAAATTAAAAAAACGCAAAAAAGCGTGAATGCGGCTCGAGGAATTTCGAGAATCAATCCTTTTGCAAGAAAAGTAGTAGATTGTGCCACACGTCCAGTGCAACAAAAAATCAATCAAGGTGAGATAAGAGTAAGCAAATTTAAAACTCTTTCTGTTATCTTCCTTGTCGTTGGAATATTGTTTACTGTGCTTGGATCTCTTCTTATTTTTTTAGGATTCAAAAAGAAAAAATAGTTTCAATCCCACGCATAAATTAGCAACATCGATCTTAAACTGTTGTTAATTCAGCATCTTTAATTAAGATATTTGACGGCATTCAATGAAAGTAAAAAAATCTAGAGTAAACAAAGACTGAAAGCTAGATTTCAACTTCAAATTTTTGCAACCTCGATGCAAGGTCATAAGGGCAGCTCGCTCTGACAAAAATATCATTATCTTGATACTCTTGTTCTAACACGACTCCATCTCTCAAAATATCACTAAAGAATCTAAAGTCTTTTTGGGGAATAAGGAGAGTAAGCGTTTTTGTTAACTGCTTTAAAGAATCCATCATTTGCTTGAAAAGCCTCTCAAAGCCGTCCTGTTTCAATGCGGATATTTCAACTGTGTTGTTGTATTGGAGCCTAAACCTGTTCATTACCGTTCTATTTTCACACTGATCTACCTTATTCAAGAGAGTAACCATCGGTTTTTTACCTGCTTTGAGCTCTTTAAGTACCTCTTCGGTTGCTTTAGCTTGTTCAATGGCCATAGGGTTTGATACATCAATAACGTGTAATAGAATGTCAGCATAGAGAGACTCTTCTAAAGTACTTTTAAAAGCAGCGATAAGAGTATGTGGAAGCTTTCGGATAAATCCTACCGTATCAACTAAGAGAATTTTTTGATTGTTCGGCAAGGTAAACTTTTTAGTAGTTGTATCTAATGTTGCAAACAATTTGTCTTCAACAAGCACTTTAGCTTCAGTAAGAGCTTTTAAAAGAGTCGACTTACCCGCATTGGTGTATCCAATAATTGCAAAAGTAGGAATACCTTTTTTAAGTCTTTTTGCTCTTTGAGTCATTCGTTGTCTTTGCACAACTTTCAACTCTCTCTCAAGTTTTTGAATCAACTTTTCAAGAAGGCGCCTATCAATCTCAAGTTGTTTCTCCCCTTCTCCTTTTTGGTTAACGGCTCCACCTTTCTGCCTGGAGAGGTGAGTCCAAAGTCTTTTGAGTCGAGGCAACTGATATTTTGCTTGAGCGAGTTCTATTTGCAGCTTAGCTTCCCGTGTTTGGGCGCGCTGAGCAAAGACAGCTAATATAATTTCACTGCGCTCCATGACAGGCTTTTGAAAAGCTTTTTCTAAATTACGTTGCTGAGCTGGAGAAATTTCCTCATCTATAATCACTAGATCATAGTCATTTGATTTAACATAGTCAGAAAGCTCTTCGAGCTTACCAGAACCCATATAAGTGGCTGCATGAATTGTTTTTAAAAAACAGGGAATAGCTGTGGTCTCGGATATTCCATAGGTTTGTGCGAGCTGCTTGAGTTCTTCTAAATGTTCGGAACAAGTGGGTTTATCAGTTCCATGAGCATAAAATCCCACTAGTAATGCTTTTTCTGTTAGTTTTTTTTCTTTTTCCAAAAAAACTCCTTAAAATTCAAGTTCGAGCCCATCATAGCTCAGCTGCACCCCTTCAGGTAAACTACTGTTTGTAATCTCATGGTCAAGTTCATGACCAATATGATTGATAAAAACGCGTTTTGGCCCAATGACATTAGCAAAGTCTAGAGCTTCTTGTATACAAAAATGCATAGGAGAGTTTGTATGTCTTAGACCACTGACTATAAGAGTCTCCACTCCCCTGAGATCTTCAAAAACTGTTTTATCATATCGTTTGATGTCTGAAATATAGGCTATCTTGCCTATACGCAGACCCATGACAGGCATATCTCCTTGATAATACGTTAAGTATCTCAAGTTAATTCCATGAAAGTCCAGTTCACCTCTTGAGCTTTGCAAGGACTGGTAATTGAAGCGCACTGTTTTACTATTGCTCTCTTTGGGCTCTATAAATTGATAAAAGTATCTCAAGCGAATTTCATCTAGTGAGGCTTCTGATAAAAGGCAGTGAATCGGTTTTTTATCTATAAAATAAAAAATTCTTAAATCATCAAGCCCACCAATATGATCATAGTGGACATGGGTAATAATAACCGCTGTGAGATGTTTAATTTTGTGCTTTAATGCTTGATATCGAAAATCAGGCCCTGGATCTACCAAGATATTTTTTGAACCTACCTTTAAGAGAATAGAGGGTCTAAATCTTTTATTATAAGGTGAGTCTGATTGACAGACCTTACATTCACAGCTAATTACTGGAACTCCAGAAGAGGACCCTGTGCCTAAAAATAATAATTTGTTCTTCATCATCTTTTTTCTTTTAACCGGATATGGTAATATTTTACCAAGAAGAATTAACTCACTATATAATTAATAACAATGAAAATAGCTATTGTAGGATCTGGTTTTGCAGGCCTTGCGTGTGCGTGGTTTTACTCTCAACTAGATCCAGATACACAAATAACAGTTTTTGATCCTAAGCCCATTTCTAAAAGAACCTCATCACTAGCTTTTTTACTCCATGCTTATATTCATCCACGAGCTAAACAAAGTTGGAGAGGTCAAGACGCTTTGTCAGCTGCTCAAAACCTTTTTCAAGCAGTCTCTTCTTACTCCAGAGAACCTTTTTTTATAAAACGTCCTTTTCTAAAACTTGCAAATACAAATCCTTTAATAGAAGCCTTCAAAAAAGCAGCTCAATTAGACCCTGAGCTATTGTGGTCAGAAAATACAGATTTTGGACATCCTGGCCTTTGGGTTAATGAGGCCTTTCAAATGCGCTCCGATCTTTATCTTAATGCCCTTCAACTCGCCTGTGAATCAAAAGGAGTTCATTTTACTCCTCAATCCTTTAGTTTCAAAAATGCTTTTGATCGAGTTGTTCTTTGCGCTGGAGATAGAATGACTAAACTAATTGGATTCCCAAAATTCCACAAAATAAAAGGACAAGTTTTACAACTGAAATATTCTTATGAATCTTTTAAATTAGATCATGCACTAACAGCTTATAAGTGCCACTTAATTCCTTCATTTGACTCTAGGATACTAACTGTAGCTAGCACTTATGAGCGTGATTATGATAGTGAGGAACCCAATAAGGAGATCGCATTAGAAAGACTCCAACCCTATGTTCAAGATATTTTTCCGCGCTTTTGCCCCCAAGATATTATTCAAGTATCTAGTGGCATTCGACTGTACACGAGCAATCGCCTTCCCATTGCTGATCAAATAAATAAAAATTTATGGGTGTTTTCTGCTATGGGATCTAAAGGCTTGCTCTATCATGCCTATTTAGGAAAAAAACTAGCTCATGCAATCCATACAAATAACATAGAATCCCTACCCAAAGAAACCCGATTTAATTCGAAGGATTTGACTGAACTAAAGATTTTCGAGTAGACGGAAGATTAATATGAGACAGTTCCGGAGCATACACGTTCGATGTCCATGAATAGCTTCTTAAAATTCCAAAACCATCGCCATTACTTAGACTCTGCTTAGCTTCTATACTTGAATTTTGATTGAATTGATTTTTAAAAGATGAAACAGATGCGCCATTATAGACAATGGAGTACTGGGGCTGGTTAGCTCCAATTAATGTGACAAAAACGGACCAACCTGATTGAGAACAGCTTGGCGACTGTGCCCAGTTTTCTAAAATACTTTCAAAAGCAGCTTCCTGCCCTGGCGTCACATCTAAATATTCAATAATATTAAATGGCTGTGCGCTCAAGGATTCAGAGGGTTTAGAGAGGCTCTGCATTGGCATTAAAAGACTGACATCATACCCATTAACTTCACTTGAGATAGCTTGCTTTAGTTGGTATAGAGCACTTGATTGAGTGTCCATCTCTTGATAAATGGCTTGTAGATGCTGAAAATCCATTACAGGAATAACATAGCTATAAACGGCTTGATCTGGGCTTACAAAAGTATACCAATTGAGAGGAGCACAGGAATTATTTGGGGTCTGAAGATTATTTATGAGCTGTTTCATATTCGCTTCATAAGCTTGGACCGTATTGGCTTTGACACTCACTTTTTGAACAAGCCAATAAGCAGGCTCTGTGTTCGGTGCAGCGGGTGCATTTGGTGTAGTCTGAGCTACTAAATTAAATGAAATAGCTGTTAAAAAAAATAAAAGCAATTTGCGCATACTTTTTCTCCTGTTTAGCCCTCTATACTGAAGTCAGTGTCTTTTTTACAAGAGCTTCTTTAGGAATTGTAGAATTTAAATAATCATAAGCTTCTGCAGAAAAATTAAAAAAGAATGAAACAAACGGGGTCAATACAGCGTTAAAAGGAAGCATCATAAAAAACCAAGAAAGACCTACTAAAAGAGGAGTAGTAGCTGTAAAAAAGGTCACTTTTGTGAGATAAGCGGCTCCAATTAGTATGCTTAATACTAAGAGGAGAGGGATAGATGATATTCCTAAAAAAAAGAGGTTTAAAAGTACATTTTTTTTAAACCGAGCTCCCACTTCCTTCCAAAGAGCTAAATCGACCTGCTCTCGGAAAGCGAGAGCCGGGGTTACAAAAAAAAGAGCCACTACATTTATGCAAGCGAGTACAAGTGAAGATAAAATTAAAATAAAAGGTCCGAGAGATAGAAAAACCCCAATTAAATCACCAATACCAGGAATCATTTTAAGAAGAAAAAAAATACCTAACACAAGCCAAGCTACGACATAGGCTAAAAATAGAGGAAGCGTAATATAAGCAATTGAAACGATGGGCTTCCAAGTTTTAGCAATAGCTTGTTGGATAGAAAGCTCTTCTCCCCTATTAGACGCTGAGTACATCTTCACCGACAATATACCTAACGCAAAAAGAAGATTAGTGGAGGCGAAAAACGGAAGGAAGCTCAAGCTAAGAGCAACCCACCGACTTGACTCCATAGACAATGCTCTAGAAAAAACAGCCATTACCCCACACAAGCTTAAGGTTAAAAAAACCAACCCAAGCTTTTTCTTGCTTAGAGTCAAACAAGACCTCTGAAAGATTTTTTCTAAAACTTGTAAATTCATGAATTTCCTTTATAAAAATATTTTGGTCTATAAATCGCCACTCCTTTTCCATCTCTAGCTGTGCATCGCTCGTACACTATTTGAACTGCAATGCCAACGATTCTTGAGAGACCAAATAAGACGGTGTAATACTCTGGAAAAGGAAAACCTCCCGCAGTTAAAAGCGCTCCTGAAATCGCATCTACATTGGGATAAGGATTTGAAACTTTTGGATTTTCTTTGAGAACCTTAGGCCCTGCTTCTCTCAAAAGCATCGCCATACGTATTAAAGGATGATCCGCATAAAGCTCTGATGCCATTTCATAAAAAATAGAAGCTCTCGGGTCTTCTACACGTAGAACGGCATGCCCAAAGCCATAAATTAATTCCTTATTTTTTAATTTTTCCTTAAGTAGTTCCTCTACTTCAGAAACCGAAGCATTCTCCCCTAAATGCTCCAGCATAACTTTAGTAAATTCTAAACAGTCTTGATTAGCTTTTCCATGCCTTGGACCTGCAAGAGCGCACATACTGGAAGCGAGTGAACCATACATATCTTCCAGACCTGATGCTACAGATTTCCCTACGAAAGCAGAGAGGTTCCCTCCTCCGTGATCATAATGCAAAATATTGAACACTTTGAAAATATTAAGCAATTCATCTGGGTTAGCATTAGGTACAGCTAGCATCTGGTTAAAATTTTCCATATAGCCGAGTTCCGGCTTACTTTTATTTAACTCCCAGCCCGCATGGTGTGCAATCACAGTTGCGGCAATCAATGGGATTTTTGCGATAATATTTAAGCAGTCTTCTTTATAATCGCCAGTAGATTCCAACATCCCAGCTATGAGAATAGCTGAAGAAAAAAGTTTCATAGGGTGTCCTTCTTTCGGTAAACCCTGAATGCTTTTCATAACTTTATCGGAAAGGGAGGCTCTTTTCTGCAAATCTTGAGATAAGAGGGCCACTTCTTTGGATTCTCCTTCTCGTCCATGAATAAGCATATATATGATCTCAACAGGATCTTTTTTTCCAAATTCACTAATAGAGTGACCTACGTAGGAGAGTCCTTTTTGAGCATCCACACTAGATGTCGTACAGTAACCTACTGGATATCCTCGTAAACCCGTTTCCAAGTGTTGTTTGGTAACTTCAAAGATTATTTCACTCATTTCCCCTCCTTCAAAATAGACTTCATTACTTCTCTTTCCTCTTTCAGTTCTTTTTCTGTTATTTTAAGTTTCTCTTTTAAAAATGAATCCAGTTTCAATCCTTTTGCAAACTCCCATTTACCTTTTCCGAGACTTATACAAGGAAAAGAAAAAATCAAGCCGTCTTCTATT
Organism: Chlamydiota bacterium; assembly: GCA_022601335.1. Classification (GTDB taxonomy): domain Bacteria; phylum Chlamydiota; class Chlamydiia; order Chlamydiales; family JAAZZY01; genus JAJACV01. Next base: position 26,867 of record JAJACV010000029.1, read on the forward strand.
CCATAGGGATTCCCATCACTTAACACGCAGTCAGAGTATCGAGACCCCTCTTGAGTTGGATACCAAATGGAGCGAACGGCATCAAGCGCAGCACTTGCAGCAGAAGCTGCAGATGATTTTCCTCTTGCTTGAATAATTTGAGCTCCTCTTTGCTGAAGATGTTCAAAGAAGTCATTTTGAAGCCAAGAGTTATCCGTAATGACCTCTTGAATTACTTTTTTTAAAACTTGCGTATTGAGAATATCCGGGACCTGAGTTGCCGAGTGATTTCCCCAAATAATCAAATTTTTGACATCATTAATATCGACCTTAGCATATTTTGCTATTTGATAGCGTCCTCTATTTTCATCCAAACGTGTCATAGCATGAAAATTTTTGGCAGGCAAATCAGGAGCACATTTCATCGCTGTCCAACAATTCGTATTGCATGGATTTCCAACAACGAGTACTTGCACATCTCGAGATGCCACCTCATTGAGGGCTTTTCCCTGTTGCACAAAAATTCGACCATTTTCGAGAAGCAAGTCCTTTCTTTCCATTCCTTTTGATCTAGGTTTTGCTCCCACAAGGATAGCGATATCTACATCTTTAAAAATTTTATAGGGATCTGATCCATAGACAATTTCCTTTAGAGGAGCAAATGCGCAGTCATGGAGTTCCATCGCAACGCCTTCAACAAACGATTCCCCTTGAGGTGTTTCCAAAATATGCAGTGCAATCGGTTGATCCTTCCCAAACAGCTCTCCACTTGCTATTCGAAAGAGTAAATTATACGCTATATTTCCAGCGCCACCTGTAACGGCAATACGGATCATTTTTTGAGTCATACTAACAATTCCTTGGGGTAAAGGGATTAAAATAGGGATTTTAAATTTAACGAAAAGAAGGATATAAGTGCAAGCCGTCTCTTAAAAGAATTAACGGCTGGTGAAAATATTTCTAACGGAATTCAAAAACCATGAAAATATATGAATGGGTTTATCTCTAAAGAACCAAAGTAACCCTTGAAAAACTCCATAGTGTTTATTTATTAGTAAAAAGCGATCAAAAAGCATTAAAATATTAAAATAATTTCGGGTATCCAAGCTCACGTTACTTGTTGCCCAAAAAGTCGTAGCTACGGTGATGTCTTTGTTCTTTTGGTATCTACATAATAAATCAAAAATAGCTTTTGAAAACGAGTATTTATGATTGAGATAACCCTGTTTTTTTAAAGACGCCACTTTAAACCACATGCAATAAGGTGAAGTAGGCAAAAAACCGCGTTTCAAAAAAGTATCTGTAAAGGGATAAACTGTAAAAGAAGACGGAATAGAAATCAGTGAATTTGAAAAAGCATGCTTATACCTTTTAAACCCCTCTCCCGTGTGATTATTTGCAGCATATACAAAATCAGGACAATTATTTTCATATGCTGTTCTTGCAATCTGGCAAAGACTATATGGATTTAAATAGATACAGCCTGGCAAAAGAAAACACACATAAGGGGCTGTCGATAAAGAGGCTCCTTTATTAACCATTAGAGTCAAATCAAAATCTGTCACAAAATAAAGACGAGCAATTTTTTCTTTATAACTTTTTAATAAGGGATAGGTTGAGTCTTTGGACCCCGCATCGATGACTATTATTTCCAAATCTACGTTTTTTTGTGCCAATAAACTCTCTAAAGTCGTTTTTAGAACATGAGATTGGTTAAAACAAGGCACCACAACAGAAATTTTAGGCATTCCCTCAATGCGATTTTTCTTGTAGTGGATACTGACTCGCTGCCAAGTAATATCACTTGTGTACTCTATGGGCTCTTCCATTTTGTTTTACCTCTCTCATCTGTACATAGAGGATCCCTAAAAAAATAAAAATATCTTTTTACTGAAGATTGATAAACTTAACGATTGAGTATAAAAAACTTCCTGACTAAAATAATGCCATGATATTCTTCCAAGACCTTATTAAAAAACTTTCAGACTATTGGGCTTCAAAAGGTTGCGCAGTTCAGTTCGGGTATGATTTAGAAATGGGAGCGGGTACATTTAACCCTGCCACCTTTCTTAGATCCTTAGGACCTGAGCCATACAAGGCAGCTTACGTTGAACCGAGTCGAAGACCTACGGATGGCAGGTATGGCGCTAACCCCAACCGCCTTCAGCATTATTTTCAATTTCAAGTAGTTATGAAGCCCGCACCTTTGGATATTCAGCAACTCTACCTCGGCTCTTTAAAGGCTTTAGGCCTGTCTAATAAAGATCATGACATTCGTTTTATCCATGATGACTGGAAGTCTCCTACACTAGGCGCTTGGGGTATGGGCTGGGAAATTCAAGTTGACGGAATGGAGGTTTCACAATTTACTTACTTTCAAAACATGGGAGGAATTTCACTTAAAACAATCACGGGTGAAATTACCTATGGATTAGAAAGAATCGCGATGTATCTACAGAATATAGATAATGTCTATGATTTGCAGTGGAATAAAGAATTGACCTACGGGGATATTTATCATCAAAATGAAGTCCAATGGAGCACTTATAATTTTGAAGAAGCAAGTGTGGACCTTTGGAAAACCCACTTTGAAAATTTTGAAAGCGAATGCTCTAATTTAATAGAAAAAAAACTACCTCTTCCAGCCTATGATTTCGCGATGAAGGCTTCACATGCCTTTAATATCCTAGATGCAAGAGGCGTGATTTCTGTCACAGATAGAGTAGGGTATATCAACAGAATCCGAAATCTTTCATGTAAAATAGCTCATATTTATTTAGCTCACCGTGAAGCTCAAAGCTTTCCCCTGCTAAAAGCGTTTCCGAAAAAAAAGCTCTTAAAAGGAGCCTCTAGTTTCAAAGAATTTGACATACATAAAAAAAGCGACTTTCTTTTAGAAATTCGCACAGAAGAACTACCTCCCTCTTTTGCTGAAAAGGGAATGAAACATTTAAAAAAAGATTTAGAGACTCTTTTAAAACAGCACAATCTACCCTACAATACTCTTAAAACGTATAGCACTCCAAGAAGACTTGTCGCTTATGTTGAAGACTTATCAGGGGGAATCCCTGCTAAACAAATTCTTAAAAGGGGCCCTCCTGTCAATAAAGCCTTTTGTGAAAAAGGACAACTTACATCTCTTGGTATGGGCTTTTTTAAATCACTTGATAAGCCAGTTAAATCACTGCAATCTATCCGTAACAGAGAAATTGCTGGATTAGAGATCCAAGAAAAAGGCGGTGCAGAATACTTATTTGTAAAAGAAGTTCACCCAGAAATTAGCATTCTAGAGCTGCTATCTAAAGAGTTACCTGCTCTTATTTTAAGCTTAGACTTTCCTCAAAAAATGCTTTGGTCTGACTTAGAGGTGCCTTTTCCAAGACCCATTCATAGCATTTCGGCTCTTTTTGGCTCTCATGTTATTTCTTTTGAAGTTGCTGGAATTGAGTCTTCAAACAAAACGCTTGGGCACCCGAATCTCAGTTCTGAGACTTTGATCATTAAGAAAGCTGATAATTATCTCACACTGATGAAAAAAGCTTGTGTTATTATCGATCCAGATACAAGGCGCTCGCTTATTTTAGAGCAGCTAAAAAAACTGGAATCTCAATGCGAGGGACGCGCCTTAGAAGTCAACTCTCTTGTTAATGAAATGATTCATTTAACAGAATACCCCCATCTTATTTTAGGTTCTTTTGACGAAAAGTATTTGAAAGCTCCTAAAGAACTTTTAGCACTTGTCATGGTGCATCATCAGAAATACTTTCCTGTTGAGGATAGTAGTCACAGACTACTCCCCAACTTTATTGTTTGTGTTGATAATAAACCCACAAAACTTATGAAGATAGGTCATGAAAGAGCTATTACCCCTCGTTTAGCAGATGGACTTTTTGTGTATCAAAAAGATCTAGACCTAGGCTTAAGTAAGATGGTTGAAAAATTACAAAAGATGACTTTCCAAAAAGAGCTCGGTAATTTATCGTTGAAAGCGAGCCGCATTTTACGCCACGCAACGGCTTTAAATCCTTACCTTCAAAGTAGTACAAATTCTCAGTTATTAGAGAAGGCTGCCACTTTTTTAAAAGCAGACCTGGCCTCCCACTTGGTCTTTGAGTTTCCCGAGCTTCAGGGTGTGATTGGCAGTCATTACGCTGAAGTTGAACAATACCCATTAGAAGTCTCTCAAGCCATACAAGAACATTGGCTCCCTCGCTTTGAAGAAGATAAACTACCTCAGAGTCAGCTCGGCTTACTTTTTGCCTTAGCAGATCGTTTAGATAATTTACTCGCTTGTTTTCTGACGGGACAAATCCCCTCATCTTCATCAGACCCTTTTGCTTTAAGAAGACAAGCCTTTGGAGTGATACGCATCTTAATTGAGCATAAAGTTCACCTCCCTCTTCATGATATTTTACAAGTTTGCGCCTCCCACTTTAATCATTCTGGCTCCCAAGAAGCACTCACCTCTTTGAGAAACTTTTTTGATTCAAGACTAAAAACAGTTTTAACTCAATACACTTTGAAAGCCGATGAAGTTCAAGCTGTTTTAGGTCAAAGTCACTTTGATATTTACGATCTTTTTTTAAGAGCTCAAGCACTTCATAATTTTAAAAAAGACCCGCAATTTCAACCCTTTATAGAAGTATTCAAACGTGCCAAAGGACAGCTCAATACAGGGATTGCTGTCCCAGTGAATCCAACATACTTCCAAGAGCCCATAGAAGAGGATCTATACGATTACTTGCTGCGCATAGAACCGGAATTTCTAGAGAGCATTGAAGCGCATCAATATGAAGCTTCTTTTCTTCTTTTATCAAGTCTTCAGCCTTACTTAGCAAAACTATTTGATCAAGTTAAAATATTGACAGATGACGAAAAAGTGCGAATGAATAGGCTCGCTTTGTTAAAACTAGTACTCAGCTTATTTGCCCACCTTCTGGACTTCAGCCAAGTACACTCTTAGTGATTAAGAAATAAAACGAGAATCCCTTTTGATTTCAGGATTTTTAATAGAGCAGACTTTGCAAATTTTATGACGCCTTTTTGCAATCAGTTGATAAGACCAATCGAACATCCAAGAAGGCAGAAAGCATTTAAAACCAAACAATTTCCAAAAACCTCCCAGACACCACAATATTCTAAATACAGCTTTTGACTGATAGTAGATGCGTTGCTTTTGAGTTTGAAAGTGTTCAATAAAAATGACACTTTCCGCCTCTGCAGTATGAATCATATTACATAAAGATCTCGCGGTTTTTCCTTCAAGAGAAGCAAATAGAAAGCGTCTTTTTTTATCTTTTTTTAGAACGAACTGAATGGCTACACCGCAGAGAGAACAATGCTTATCATAAAGAATTAAGTGAGACATCTATAACTGTGCCTTGGGTCTATTTTTTTGAATCTCATCAAACTTTTTAGCAAACTCCATAGCCTCATGATCAGAAAGCGTGCCAGATTGTATTTTAATTTTTACACTTTCTCTTTGGCGCATCCAATCTCTATCGAGCAGTCTTTGGATGGCTACCAAAAATAACTCTTCAAACTTCTCTTTGTGAATTTTTCTTTCTAAAAGTTTTGATAATAATGTTTGTGTTTTCTCGTCTGATAAATCGATCATTAGAGAAAGAGTATCTACAGGTTTTTCTTGAGTAAGCGTCTTTATAAGAAGTTGATAGATTTTCAGGCAACTTGGATCTTGGAAATGTTCTTCTTTTACATTTTTCTCAGCAACTTTCAAAGCTTTTTTGGACTCTAAGTCACTCTGAAGAAGCCAGGTTAATAAATCCGCTTCTAGATATTGTTCCGAGGAGACTAAAGAGCCTTTTTGAGACGGATTCGGAGAATAGATGTGAGGAGTTGTAATACCCTCTATTCCGAGGGTAGACTCTGGAATACTTGCTAGGTGCGCTAACTTTTTTAAACTCTCATGAACTAGAACGGGATGTTCCCATTTTTTAACCTCATTAGCTATCTTCTCTACAATTCTTGACTTAGTAGCTGGGTCTGATAAATCTGTTCGCTTTGAAGAAACATCTAATAAAAAGGAGAGATAGTCTTTTCTCGTTTCTAAAAGCTCTCTAAAAACGGACACTCCTTTCTCTCGAATGATACTATCTGGGTCAGAGTTTTCAGGAAGTAGTACAATAGAGGTGGATATTCCTTTTTTCTGAAGTAAGTTTCCTGTTTTAATCGCAGCATTAAGCCCTGCTTGATCTGAGTCAAAGGCAAGATAGGCAGATTCGATGCCCAGTTGAACTAATTTTTCTGCATGAGTCTCCGTAAGAGCTGTACCGAGAGGAGCCACCGTTGCATTCAATCCCGCAGAAATTAATCGAAGAGCATCGATTTGCCCTTCTACAATGAGTACCTTTTTTCCCTTAGCAAGCCGTATTCTAGAATAATTGAGACCGAATAAAACATACGATTTTTTAAAGAGATATGTCTCTTTTGAGTTAATGTATTTACCGCCTCGAGTCCCTTCTTTGTACAATCTACCCGAAAAAGCAATCACAGAACCTCTAGGATCTCTAATAGGAAAGAGGATCCGATCAAAGAAAAAAGCAGCACCACTCTCATGTATGAGCCCCACCTCTTCAAGTTCCTTGCGAGTCACTTTCTGATCGAGCATTGCCCCTAGAAAAATAGATCCATTTTTAGGAGCCAGACCTATTTCATACGTTTTAAGAAATTTTTCATCTAAATGACGTTTACTTAAATAATCAAGGGCTTCTCTGCCCTCTTGCGATTCAAATAGATGCTTCTGAAAATAGCGATTGGCTCGAGCGAGCACATCGAGCAACCTAGACTTATCATACCCCACCTCTTTTGCCGATTCATATTCAAGGGGAACCTGATATCGCTCTGCTAGAGATTCAACGGCTTCTGTAAAATTCAAACGTTGATGATGCATTAAAAATGCAATGGCATCCCCATGCGCTTGACATCCAAAGCAGTGATAATGATTAGATCCTGGTTGAACAATAAAAGAGGGACTTTTTTCATCATGAAAGGGACAAAGCGCTCGATGGTAAGCTCCGCTTCTCTTGAGTTCTAAATAACTCGATAATAGGTCTATTAGGTCGACCTTTTGTTTGAGTGTTTCCAAACATGCTTGAGTTAAAATAGCCACATTAAGATACCTTACTACCAGCAGGAAGATGGTTTAAAGACGGCATTTCCAAAAGATTTTCATGAGAGCCTGCTAAAATCATTCCGTGACTCTCCACTCCCATTATTTTGGCAGGTTTTAGATTTGAAACGAGAATTACTTTTTTTCCAACGAGCTCTTCTGGTTGATAGTGTTTTTTAATCCCAGAAACAACTGTGCGCTTTTCATCTCCAATATCGACTAAAAGCTTTAAAAGTTTATTGCTCTTAGGAATATCCTCTGCCTGAATCACTTCGCCCACTCTCAGGTCCACATCCATAAAATTTTGAATATCAATCATTTTTTTTTGGGGTTCTTTTGTTTTTTTTGCGTGTAAGCTTTTAAGTTCTTTCTCAATTTGCTCATTTTCAATCTTCTGAAAAAGAATCTCCGGTTTTAAAAGGGGTTGCCCCTCTTGTAAAGGCCGCTCAAGTCTCTTGGAGTAATTTATATCGCATAGTTTATCTTTGAAGCCTAGTAAATGCCATATTTTTTCAGAGGTTTCAGGAATAATAGGATAGGCTGCAATGGCTAAGACTTTAATACCTTCCAAACAATGTGCAAGAATAGCTTTGGTACGCTTGAGATCAGTCTTCAATGTTTTCCAAGGTTGCATCTCATCAAAATAGATATTTCCGAGAGTTGCTAATTCCATAATCTGTGCTGAGGCTCGTCTGAGGTGAAAGTTTTCAAAAGATAACACTATTTGCTCGCTACATCCTTTGATATCTTCTAGGTATTGATGATCTTTTGAATGGCTTGAAATAAGCTTAGGAATAACTCCTTGACAACGCTCGTGTAAAAAAACTAAAACTCGATTAATATAGTTGCCAAATTTGCCTACTAAGTCAGCATTATTTTTACTCTGAAAATCTTTCCATGAAAATTCAGAATCTCCACTTTCAGGTGCATTAGCAGCCAAAGCGTAACGAATGGAATCTGTTTGATACTTTTTGAAAAATTCGACAAGGTCAATTGTCCAACCATCTGATTTACTAAACTTTTTTCCCTCGTAGTGAAAAAAAGAATTTGCCGGCAACTCATCGACTTTTTTATAAAGTGTGTTTTGTCCCATTTCCATAGCGGGAAAAAAAACAGCGTGAAAAGGGATATTGTCTTTACCAATAAACTGAACATAATGGGTCTTGGGATCGAGCCAATAATCTTTCCAAGCATCTCTCTTCCCAATCTTTTCAGCCCATTCTTTAGCCGCTGAGATATAGCCAATGGGAGCATCAAACCAAACATAGAAAACTTTACCTTCTTCCCCAGGCAACGGAATCCCCCAGGTTAAATCACGGGTGATAGATCTCGGCCTTGCCTCTTCTATATATTGAAGAGCCATGTTAAGAACTTGAGGTTTCCAATCTTTTTTCTCAATCCACTCTTTGAGCTTACCCTTTAATTTATCTAGTAGAAAGAAGCTGTGCTCTGTTTCTTTTAGAGCAAGAGGAGCTTTGGTAAGCTTAGACACAGGATTGAGCAAATCTGAGGTTTCGAAAGAAGCTCCGCATTTTGGACACTCATCACCTCTTGCTTCTTGAAATTGACATTTAGGGCAGGTGCCTTGCACATAACGATCAGCTAAAAACTTCTGATCTATCTCCGAAAAAAGCTGCCATGTGACTTTCTTTTCAATGTATCCGTTTTCTTTTAAGTCATGATAAAACTGCAAAACGGTCTCATCATGTCCTTTCCAGGTCGTCCTAGAATAGTGATCAAAAGAAAAGTTAAATAAACTAAATGTTTTGATAGCTTGAGCATGAAAATCGTCTACATGTTCTTTAGGTAAGCGCTTCGCTTTCTCAGCACCGAGCGTAATAGCAGCTCCGTATTCATCAGAACCTGATATAAATAAGACCTCATGACCTTGAAAACGCATAAACCTGGCATAACACTCAGCTGGCAGGTAAGCTCCTGCTAAGTGTCCAAAGTGCAAAGATCCGTTTGCATAAAGCAGCGCTGATGTGATGAGGATTTTTTTGGTCATATCGCCTGAAGCAGCGGATTTGGAAGCTCTTTATCGTCAGAAAGCGTTTCTTCATTTTCAAATTGAATAAGCTCTAAGTTTTTTTCTTCATCTTCTTTTTCCTTTAAGACTCTCTTAAGAACAATAGACGCTGCATTTTTATCTCCAAGCTCGCTAAGTTCATGGCCTGATTCCACTAAATGTTTAGCTAACTTAATGGCATGATTAACCAGCTCAAATGGATTTTTAAACTGTCTCGTTAACTCTTCATTTGTCAGTTTTTTTCGGTTCGTCATTTTCCCTCCTAAATAGGCTATTTTCTTATTTTAAATTTTTCTGCGTGAAAGATGCTTTTTAAAGCTTGATAAGCTTTCTCAATTTGACAGTTCACAATATGGTAGTCGTAGTATTTTGCTTGTTCAATTTCGTGGTGTGCCCAAGAAAGCCTTCTTATTAAGTCCTCAGGTTTTTCAGTTTTTCTGTTGATTAAACGACTCTCTAATTCTTCTAAACTAGGAGGGCTCATAAAGATATAAACACCCTCTAGAAATTCTTTAATTTTCAAGGCTCCTTGAGTGTCCAAAATAAGAACCGCATCAAATCCACCTACTAAGAGCTTATTCACGCTCTCTTTGCATGTTCCGTAAAAATTTCCAAAAACTTCCGCATACTCTAAAAAGTCTCCTTTTTTGATTTTACGCTCAAAATCTTGAAAACTTATAAAATGGTAGTCTTTGCCATTTTCTTCGTTACCTCTAGGAGATCTCGTAGTGTAGGATACATTTCGAACAATATGATCCGCTTCACTTGTTAGTTTTTTAACAAGAGTCGTCTTGCCTGTGCCCGCAGGAGCGCTTAAAATAAATGGAACTCCATGATTCTTCTTATTCAATGTTTTGCAACTGCTCCCTAATTTTTTCACACTCACCCTTAGCCTCAATAACGAGCTGAGCCATACTAGAATCGCTGCATTTAGCACCAATGGTACTCCATTCTCGATTTAGTTCTTGTAGGATAAAATCGAGAAGTTTTCCGTGTCCGTGTTTTGGTTCATCTAAAACCAAAGTAAACTGAGCTAAATGAGATTTAATACGTGTTATCTCTTCTGTAACATCTGATTTATCTACTAAAATAGCCAGTTCTTTGAGTAGGCGCTCATCCGTACCAACTTCAGCTTGTAAAAGCTTTTCCGCTCTTTCTTTTAGTTTTTGATATAGGTAGTCAGGCTTTTCTTCATGGATTTTTTCGATAAGAGAGAGTTTTTTCTCTATGACTTTACTTCTCTTTAAGAGTTCACTTTTTAAAAAGCTTCCCTCTCTTTGTTTCATTTCACATAGTTTATTGAGAGCTTCATCTAAGACGGATAAAACAGAGTCTTTCAACTCTTCAATAAAGGTTTCACAAAGACGTGTTTCAAAGAGAGCCGCATCTTTAGTAAGGAGCCTTGTTAATCCGTAGTCATTATTCTCTATTCCTAGCTCAGATGCGATCGTATCCCAACCTGATTTTATAGCTTGAGCTCTTGCCAAATTGGGCTTAATCTCAATGGCATTTTTTTGTTCATGAGCCACAAACGTCAAAAGAATCTGCAGTTTCCCTCTAGTAAGCCTTTTTTGAACTCTTTTTTTTACAATCGGATCAAATTCCAAAAATTCTCTAGGCAAGACCGTCTGTATTTCTAAATATTTTCTATTTAGAGATTGTATTTCTAGGGTAATTAACCCTAAGTTGACTGAAAGACTTGAACGGCAAAAAGCCGTCATACTACTGATCATTTTTTATTAACGAATATAATATCTTAGATGAAATTTTAACATACTTCTCCTTTGCTATCAAGAAAAGCTTACTTATCAATATCGGAACGTTTAAATCCGATAAAATGATTACAAATAGTTGAAACAATCGAGACTATTATGATGGCTAAAATTACACTTGAAAAGCTGTTTGTTGTAATTCCAAGCCAGGATAGAGCTCCTAATGACAATATCCAAAATAAAATTACGTTGATAACGACGGCCCAGAATCCCATTAAAATCCAGGATGATTTCCATTGATTGACAACAAAAACAGTTCGAATAATAGCATTAATCGCAGCAACTCCTAAAGACCAAAAAAAACTATACCAGTGATTTTCGATTAAAATTCCAGGACTGACTCGGGATGCAAATAGAATAAAAACAAAAAGAATTCCAAGTCTTGCTGCATAAGTCATTTCTTTATACTCCACTCATTTAAAAAAAATTTCTTTTACCGATTTAAATTTAAAAATTCAAGTTATATTCCTTGTCATAAAGAAAAGTTTTCTTTAATCTACAAACAAAATATTTTTATTATAAAGCACCAAATGTCTGATTTTAATCCTATTTTCTTCACGGACCCATTTATTAGACCTGGGATCCCTTTCTCGAATGAACCGACCCCTCTTAAAGTCACCCCTGCATCTCGACCTCTAATTGAAGAGACAGCGGCAGAATCTGACTTAGATTTTTTATCACAAGGCTTTCCCCAAGTGGTTCAAAACCTTTTACAGCTTCCTAATCCCTCAGTTATTGTCTACAGAAATGGCCTGGCCAGTTCTGTTTCAAAGGGCCCCGATATCAAAATTCCTATTTTTGACTTAGCTATTGAAAATTCAGAATACAGCACTGAGTTTTCAACACACAGCATATCAACCTATCCAGAAGAGGCTCCTTTTTTGCCTATTGCGGATCGATTTGAAATTCGTTTTTTTAACGACTCCTTTATGTTGACAATGACAGATGGCTGTGGATTAGACCCATCGAGCCGTTTAGCTCCTAAAGCAGCTATTGAGGGTTTTTGGAAATACCTCATTCCTAAAATTAAAGAAGATAGAGCACAGTTTGATGTTCACAGGCTCGCTAATTATTTTAAAAGTGCTGTAAATGCGGCTCATTACAATATTTACTGGGACGCTTACTCTAGGAGTCAAGAAGGCTTTTTAAGTCTTCGCACTAAAATAACAGATCTTCTTAATCGCTTAGATGCACTAGAAGAAAAGCAATCTATTTCTGAAATTTTAAAGCAAAGAAGAGATTCTCTTTTAGAGCAGCTCGATGAAATTACAAGAGCCTTAGAAGGTGATTTTGAAACTCAAAAAGCATTACTTCAAAAAAATTTGGACAACAAGTCTTATGAAGATTTTGCAGGCGCCACGACTTTCATGTGCTCGGCTTTGGTAAAAGGCTCTAATGCTTCAGACTATCCCTTTTACCTACTCACTCTTAATTTAGGAGATGGACAAGCCTTTGTCTTTAGAGAAGGACATTTAATGTTAGCGACAAAAGATACGAGAGTCGACTTATCTAATGTTCGAGATCCCGGTGGAAAAATAGGGCTCTGTTCACCTACACCTTTAAAAATGGATCAACGTAATTTACAATTTTCATTAACCCCTTGTCAATCCAATGATCTTCTTCTTTTTATGACTGACGGAGTCTTAGACAATTTAAACCCTGAAAGACTGGGTATTTCTCCAAACGGCCCCGATACTCCTTTTTGGATCCAGGATATTATCCGTGATGCCGCTCAAATTACTTCCGATGAGCTCTTAAAGCTTTTAGAAACTTTGGATCTAAAAGAAAAATCATGGAAGGAGGTTTCTTTAAAGGAAGCTAATGCAGCGCGTTCCAACTTCACGCAACAATTCTTAGAAGCTCTCATTACAGGCTGCACCTCTTCAGAGGACGCAAATACGAAAATTTTAAGCTTTTGCAAAAAAATCACTCAGGGACATCGAGACAAAGCATCATCTAATGATAGCTACTACTATGGAAAACTCCTTGGTAAACCCGATCATGCAACCTGCTTAGCTTACTCAATACCTTAATCCTATCTTTACATAGAACGCCTAAACTCTTTGACATTATAGTTATTTTAAGGAGGTTCAAATGCCGTTATTACCATTAAGCATAGACAATCAAGTCGATCATATCAGACAATTTTCAAAAGATCTCTTAAATGAAAAACAGCAACCTAGAGAATCATCAGGTTCACATTATTATGCAACTCCTTATTACCGACCTTACTATTCTAGTTGTGGAGAAAGCTGGCTTACACGCTCTTTATTCCCTCATCAAGTCCACCATTACCAGCACATTAATTCAAATAGGAACAAAAGTAAAAATGATAATCGCCATATCATTGGAGTGATACTTTCTATAGCGACTATTGGCATGGCATTTATTATAGGAAAAGAGATCAGCGTCCACAGTAACGCCACCAATGACTTGCAAGTCCTTCAAGATGAGCGTAAAATATTTCATAAGCTCTCAGCCAAAAAAAATCTTGATATCAATACATTCGAAGACATCAACCATTTATTTGACCTTCAAAAGGAAATTTTAGAAATTTATAGCCTAAATTCAAAAGATTATTTATTTGTAAAAGGGGTCACTTTTTTAGGGTTGGGATGTGCCGCTGCAGGTGCTTTTATGAGCGCCTCCCAGCTATTTGGCTCGGGAATAATGCTTGCATCAGGAGCTGCCTTACTTTGGGCTTTTAAAGCGGGACTGGACTCTAGTGATCAAACAATACAGAGAAAAGCTATGCAAATTTTACGAGAAGCTAACAGCTTAGGTGTTTAGTCAATTTAAATTTTTGATTTAAAATCAATAAAAATCAGATTTATTAAACTGTTAAATTAATTCGTAAAACATTATAATGCTTATTCAATTTTCTTAAATGAGGTCTTCCAATGACAGTTATTTCTGCAAACAATCCGAACTCTATAACTCCACTTATGGATCACCTAAGAGAAGCGGAAAAAGAAGCGTATCTGTTTATTCAGAAAGCAACCGCTCCGAGCGAGATTTTAAGCAATTATGCCTCCCCTTCTACCTCTGAGAAACCTCTTCTTTCACGTATTTACGACTATTATCTGGGTTCTCACGAAAATATTGCTTCAGGGATTAAGGCAAAGCAACATTCTTTAATTGCAGATGATCATAACTTAGTGGACCTCATTGCAAATCTTCCGTTCAATTCTGCGCTCAAAGAAGAAGTTTGTGAAAAACTAGATCAAATTACTTTAAACCGAGTTGAAGCTTTGGAACAGGCCTCAGATCTCAATGCTATCACTTGTATTTCAAAAATTTCTTTATCGGGATTTACAGCGGCTCTTTCCATCGGATTTATTGCTCGAATTGCACAAGATTATGTTTCATTTTGCTCGGCTAATGTCCCATTTCGAACTATTCAAAATCATTTAACCGCTCAATGCCCTTCCCTTTCAAACCCTACTTACTTTACAACAACAGCTATGTGCTATGCACTACCTCTTGTAGCCATCTACCAATTTATTCATCAAATGAGTAATGATAGTGTCATTGGATCGTTGATTCCACACCCTATCTCAGAAAAGATGACAGAGCACCATAAGCTTTCAGTAGGTATCTTGATGCAAATCTCATCCATTAAAGACCGCATTTTAAACTTGATAAAGTCGTAGTAAGATTTATTTTTTGGCAACTATGAGCGACTTGATAGGCTCAAAAGATTCTCTGTGAATCGAACAAGGACCCAATTCAAAGATTTTTTTTCTATGTTTTTCAGTTCCATACCCTTTGTGCTGTCCGAATCCATACTCAGGCCATTGTTTGTCATATTCAAACATAATCTGATCTCGAGTTACTTTAGCAATGATTGAGGCAGCAGCGATTGTGTAAGAGCGCGCATCCCCTTTAATAAGTTTTTTACTTGGAACGGGTAGATTGAGATGCACCCCATCGATTAAAACCATGTCTGTTTGAGTAGCAAGTTGAGTGTAAGCCTCACGCATTGCTAAAAAAGTGGCCTGCAATATATTCACTTCATCTATTGTTTTATGATCAACAATACCGACTCCATAAACTACATCAGGATGATTGGTTAGTTTTTCAAAAAGCTCCTCTCTTAGTTTATGGGAGAGCTTTTTACTATCATTCACACCGTCAAAATACAAGCCTTGGGGTATATAAATACAAGCTGCGACTACGGGACCTGCAAGAGGTCCTCTCCCAGCTTCATCGATTCCACTGAGTTTTTTATAGCCACTCGCCCACAAAGCTTGTTCTTCATCAAGCATATGACTCATACTAGAGACGAGCTTTTACTTTAGCAGCTTTTCCAGCTGTTCCTCTAAGGTAATAAAGCTTAGCTCTTCTTACTTTTCCACGACGCATAAGTTCTATACGAGCTATTCGAGGGCTATTTAAAACAAAGACTCTCTCCATACCTTCGCCGTAAGCGACTCTATGAAGGGAAAAAGTTTCAGAAATCCCTGTACCTTTACGTGCTATCACGGTTCCAGCAAACACTTGAATTCTCTCTTTAGCTCCTTCAATAATACGCGTATGTACTTTTACGGTATCCCCAATATTAAATTCAGGAATATCCGTTTTCAGAGCTTCTTTTTCTAGTTCTTGAATAATGGGATTTTTACTCATTTTATGTCTCCTATCTCTTAATTAAATCTGGTCTTTTTTTCAAAGTTTGCTCCGTAGCTTTTTGCTCTCTCCACTCATGTATCTTCTGGTGATTCCCTGAAAGCAGAGTGCTGGGCACTTCAATCCCTTCAAAGTTCTGTGGCCTAGTATAGTGGGGACAATCTAGCAGATCAGATTCAAAAGAATCTTGACTCGCTGAATCTTGATGCCCAAGCACACCCGGTATATACCTACAAACAACATCCATCAGCACTAAAGCAGCTAAACATCCATTCGTTAGGACATAATCCCCTATGCTGATTTCTTCATCTACTTCGAGTTGAATAGCTCTTTCATCAACCCCTTCATAATGTCCGCAAAGCAACACAAGATGCTCTTCGAGCGCAAGCTCTTTAGCTAACTTAGGTGTCAATTTTTTTCCCTGAGGAGAAAGGTAGAGGGTCTTTGTAGCTTTGCTTCGACAAGAGCGAATTGCTTTCACTACAGGTTCTGCTCGCAACACCATTCCAGGACCTCCTCCGTAGGGACGATCATCTACTTGTTTATAGCGATCAACACAGTAATCTCGGATGTCTACAAGTCCAATCTCAAGAAATCCTTTTTCCTGAGCAAGCCTAAGCATGCTCTCATCTAAAGGACTTTTAAAATAATGAGGAAATAGACTTAAGACATCTAATTTCATAACTCTACTTAAGCTTCCGTTTTTGGGGCCGCTTTAACCTTAACTGCTTTTTTTGCCACTTTCTTGACGGCCTTTTTAACAGGCTTTTTAGTTGCCTCTTTTTTTTCTGAAGCAACAGCTACTGGTTTTTCAACTTTTGTTTTTTTAGTTTTAGGCTTTTTAGTGAGTTTCTTTTCCAAGTACTTTTTCAACACTTCTGGTTGAAATTGTTTAGCAATTGACTTTGCTTTTGGAGAAAGTTGCGCACCCACACCTAACCAATAGTTGAGTCTCTCACCATTTAATTGAGCTTTATTCTCTTCATCAAACGGATTGTACCAACCCAGCATTTCCAAGTATTTTCCATCTCTTGGAGAGCGGCTATCAGCTACGATAATACGATAAAATGCACGGTCTTTTTTTCCTTGCACCCTTAGTCTAATTTTTACTGCCATTTAGTTCCTCCCATGAACTTCTCTAATTGCTTGCCCTTAGGCATAGATTTCATCATTTGTTTACATTTCTTAAAATTTTTTATGAGCCGATTCACATCATCTAGTGAACATCCACTTCCTTTAGCCAGTCTTCGACGCCTTGGCATGATGATTTCGACTTGTTCTTGTCTTTCTTTTATTGTCATCGACAAAATAATCGCTTCATTTTTAACAAAGTCTTTTTCCGAGAGGGGTAGATCTCCGAGATTAGCTCCTCCTGGAAGCATTTTCAACAAACCTTTTAAAGATCCCATTTTCTTAATCATTGAAAATTGTTTTAAAAAATCTTCGTAAGTAAACGAAGCCTTCCTTATTTTTTTCTGAAGATCTTCTGCATCTTTATCAGAAATATGCTCTTGCGCTTTTCTTACAAGATTAATGGTATCACCCATTCCCAAAATACGATCTGCCATTGATTTTGGGTGAAAGGGTTGAATATCTTCAATCGTCTCCCCGATCCCCTCAAATTTTAACGGCTTTTGAGTCACCTCTACAATGGATAAAGCAGCTCCTCCTCGAGTGCTACCATCTAGCATGGTAAGAACTGTTCCATCAAAAGCAACTTCCTCGTGAAATTGCTTAGCTACATTCACAGCATCTTGTCCAAGCATTGCATTCGCTACAAAAAGAACTTCATGTGGCTGCACAACTTCTTTCAGCGTCTTTAGTTCTTTCATCAAAGCTTCATCTATATTCAACCTTCCCGCCGTGTCAAAGATGACTACATCGTGGGGATGATCTGCTAAATACTGAAGCGCTTTTTTAGCTACTTTGACGGGGCTTTCTTCTCCAAGCTCAGTAAATACAGAAGCTCCTGCTTTTTCTCCCATCTGCTTGAGTTGTTCGACGGCCGCCGGTCTTTGTCGATCACACGCTACAAGAAGTATTCGAGAGTTTTGAGCATCCTTCTTAAGGTGGTAAGCTAGCTTAGCACAAAAAGTCGTTTTTCCAGACCCTTGAAGTCCACATACCATAATTATCGAAGGTCTTTTTTTAAGGTTAATCTCTTTAACCTCTGAACCCATTAGCTCAACAAGTTCATCATGTACAACTTTGATAAACTGATCGCCTGATTTAACAGACTTAATGGTTTCTTCACCCAGCGCTTTTTGTTTCACCTTTTGGATAAAGGTTTTAATAACGCTATAATTAACATCAGCATCTAGAAGAGCCAGTCTTACTTCGGAGACCGCTTTTTTGATATTCTCTTCTGTCAGGCTTTTCTTGCCAAATAACGGAGAAACAATCTTTTCTAATTTACTGGTTAAAAAATCAAACATTACAGTTTATATGCCCTATAATTAAGGAAACAGGATACTTCAAAAAACTATTCTAATTCAAGTAAAAAGAAACGATCGTGCCCTGCATAATCCTTTTGAAAAGAAGTATTAAAATTATCTTTTGAACAGAACAACTGTTCAAGAGACTCTTTTTGATCGGATCCTATTTCAAACCAGGCCTTCGCGTCGTTTTTCAAATTTTTTCTAATATCTGCTTGAATACGTTCGTAGAATTCTAAGCCTGTAGGTCCAGAAACGAGACTCAATTTAGGCTCATGTTGTGATACTTCAGGCTCTAACTTTTTAAATTCGTCCTCAGAGATATAGGGTGGATTAGAAACGAGAAAATCAACAGGCCCTAAATTAGGTTCAAACAGATCACCTGAATAACATTCTACATCAACCTGATTTAAAGCGGCATTCTCACTAGCCACTTTTAAAGCGTCTTTAGACACATCAGACAAAACCACTCGCATTTCAGGAAACATTTTTTTTAAACTAATTCCTATACAGCCTGAACCACAACAAAGATCCCAAAGAATTTTTCCTTCTAAATTTTCTTGTTTTAGAGCATTTGCAATCGCATCAACCATGATTTCAGTCTCTTGCCTAGGAATCAGCACGTTTCGCGTCACCTTTATTTCGGTGTTGAAGAAAGCTACTTTCCCTTCGATATACTGAAGAGGCTCTCTTTTAGCACGCCTAGCTAAATTCTTTCGAATGACTTCTAGTTCTGCTTCTTGAATAGGTTGATCAAACTGTGTGTATAGTTGAATCCGTGAAATTCGTAGACTGAAAGAGAGAATTTCCTCTGCTTGTCGCCTAGAATCTGAAACATCTTTTTTTTCTAAAAAGTGTGTTGATTTTTTTAAAACATCTTGAAGTGTAATCATGAGCCTTGTTCTATCTTCTTTTGATGATAGTGAGCAATCAACGCATTAGAGACTTCAGCTAGCTCTCCATTTATAATTTTATCTAGAGAATAGAGGGTAAGGTTAATGCGATGATCTGTCAGCCTATTTTGAGGAAAGTTGTAGGTGCGGATTCTCTCTGATCGATCGCCACTCCCCACCTGAGCCTCTCTTGCTGAAGAGCGCTCTGCTTTTAATTTTTGTTCCTCGTGTTCAAGAATTTTAGCCTTTAAAAGACGCATTGCTTTGTCTTTATTCTTGTGTTGGCTTTTTTCTTGCTGACAGTACGAAACAATTCCTGAGGGAAGGTGTGTAATTCTCACAGCTGAATCTGTTGTATTAACATGCTGCCCACCGGCTCCTGAGGATCTATAAGTGTCAATGCGCAAGTCTTTTTCATTAATATGTATATCGACCTGTTCAGGTTCTAACAAAGTGGCTACTGTAATTGCAGAGGTATGAACTCTACCTTGAGATTCAGTTGCAGGCACTCTTTGAACACGGTGTGTTCCTCCCTCATACTGCATACAGCGATGGACATTCTTTCCTGTCATCACCATAATATATTCTTTATAGCCACCCACTTCAGCTTCATTGTAACTTAAAGCTTCACACTTCCAGCCCATAGCGTCTGAATAAAGACGGTACATACGTACACAGTCTCCCACAAAAAGAGCGGCCTCATCGCCCCCTGTTCCAGCACGCAATTCAATAATGGTATTACAGTGATCATTCGGATCGGGGGGAACTAAAAGCTGATCTATTTTGGAATCAAGCTCTTTAAGTTCGTTGTCTGTTTGGAGAACTTCTTCCTCTAATAGAGCTGAGAACTCAGCATCTTGCTCTTGCTTTAATAACTCACGATTGTCGGCTTGATTCTTCAAACAAATCTCTCTCTTCTCCCAAAGTTCTTTGAGATCAGAGATATAAGCATGTTCTTGAGAAAGCTTTTTAAACTCTTTCTGATCAGAAAGGATTTTAGGATCTCCTAAGCTAGCCTCGACTTCACCCAATCTGGATAGAAGTTTTAAGACCCTTTCTTGCATCATGATGAAAAGCTCTTTATTGGATTACTTTTTTTGGTAACGTTTACGGAATTTATCAACACGACCTTCTGTATCAACAAATTTAGTATTTCCAGTATAAGTAGGGTGTGAGTCAGAACTTACAGAAACATAAAGAACTGGATATTCTTTACCTTCGTGCTCTGCGGTTTCTTTAGTTTGTAGAGTGGACCCACAAACAAATTTAGCATTTGATGAGGTATCGACAAAGAGAACATCTTTATAGTCGGGGTGGGTATTTTTTTTCATTTAAATCTTCTCCTAAATCCATCTAAATTAATTGAGGAATATTCTAGCACATTTTAGTAAATTGATACTAGATTTTTTTTTTAAGCTTTTAAATCCTTCTTGAATTCTTCTACAATTTAAATGTAAAAGACAGTAAATTTAACACCTACTTAAGAGAGGAGATTTTATCTAGCTATGAATAGACGCTACGCTGAAAATGAGTCACCAGATTTAACACCAAAATTTATCAAAAATTTATTAATAGGTGTGTTGGCTTTTGGAACATTAAGTGGTTTTTTTAATTCTGTTTTAGGTTCTAAGTTAAATATTTCATTTTACAATCTCTTTGCCTTGTCCCTTTCAGGTATCCGCTCAGGTTTCATTTGGCAGCCAGTGACTTTTATTTTTCTTCCAGAAATTGAAGGATCTCTGACTTTCTATTTTTTATTTACACTCTGCTTTGATATTTACCTTCTTTGGTTTATTGGGTGCAAGGTTTATGGTTACTTAGGGTCAAAAACGACCTTAAAATTATTTTTCATCCCCTCTTTTTTAGCCGGCGCGACTTTTCTCTTAATAAGTTTCTTTTTTCCCTCTTTGCGAGCGCTATATGGAATCAGTTTTTCAATGATCCCGCTCATAGTGGCTTACTGCTTTTCAAACCCAGATGCGATGTTTTCATTTATGCCTACCAGCGCTATTCGGATTAAATGGTTAGCTCTTGGCCTTATCCTTCTTTATCTGTTCCAAGATCTATCTGACCTGCACCTCTCTTCCTTTTTTGCTCATATTTTGGTTTTCTTCTTCAGTTATTCGTATATGGTTATTTTTCAGAAAAAAAAGAGCCCTTTTGGCTTTACCCATAGACTAGATGAATTCTTTATTCATAGAAAACGCAAAAAAGAGTCCGCTAAAATTGTACATCTCTACGAGACGTATGAATCTCATCAAAATTTTATTAATGAAACACTTGATAAAATTGGGCAAAATAAAAAAATTTCCTGGAAAGATCGAGTCAGACTGCTCTTATATAGATTTAGAAAGCGATCTTTGTTTTAATTTAAAGAGGCCTTTAGGTCTTGAAAATGAGCTAGAAGAGCCATTTGCGCTGTTTTCACCCCTTCTAAGACACCCTCTTCATACCTGAAAAGCGGGCTGTTTTCGAGTTCTGGGTAATCATTTGGCTGAAGGATATCTTCTTCTGTCAGGTTTGGGCGAATCTGCTGGCCCATTTTAAAGAGTTTTTTTGCCTGGGCCTGAACAATTTCCTGCATAAGGATATTTAAAGAGTCTTCCATTACTTCTCCCGCCTAGTTGAAAAAAAATCTTGCATAAGGGCTGCCGCCTGTTCTTTTAGAACCCCCTCTTTCAATTCAATTTTATGAGTGGGATGTTTAGTTTCAAAAACATTAATCCAACTCCCTGCAGCTCCGTGCCTTATATCTGGCGCTCCCCAAACTAAACGATCAATCCGTGATAACAGCATTGCACCCGCACACATGGTGCAGGGCTCCAAAGTGCAGTACAGGGTTGTGCCTTTTAATCTCCAGTTTTCCAGATGAGCCGATCCTGCAGCTAAGGCAAGAATTTCAGCGTGGGCTGTGGCGTCATTTAAAAGCTCTGTTTGATTGTGTCCACGAGCTATAACAAGCCCATTTTGAACAAGCACAGCTCCTACGGGGACCTCTTTTTGCTCATACGCTTTTTGAGCTTCTTTCAGAGCCTCCTTCATGAAGCGCTCGTCATCATCTTGAGGTTGTAGTTGTTTTATCCAATGTAAATCTAGCATGGGACTAGTTTAGCGAATTCTTCAAATATTAACTATTTCAAAAAGCTTTTCACCTAAAAATCATACCTTGTTTAGTAGCATTTGCCCTCAGAATAGTTGATTTCCGCCTAAATATCTTATTATTAAAT
>JAJACV010000003.1 GCA_022601335.1 Chlamydiota bacterium
ATGGTTCATTTAGCCGCTTATTACAGTTTTACAGGAGATCATCCAGAACTCTATGATAAAATTACAGTCCGAGGGACTGAGCGTATGCTTCACCACATGCAGAGTTTCAAGTGTGAGCAATTTATTTTTTCAAGCACTCAGCTAGTAATGGAAGTTTGTAAAGTAGGAGAAACTATTAATGAAGATTCTCCTGTAAATGCAAGCTGGGATTATCCAATTTCAAAGATAAAAACTGAAAAAATAATGCATACAAAAAGAGGTAATATCCCAGTTGTAAGCCTCAGAATTGTTGGCTGTTATGATGATGAATGTCATTCCATTCCGATTTCAAACCAAATTCAAAGAATTTATGAAAAACAGATGCAAAGCCGAGTGTTCCCAGGAAATCTAAAGTGCGGAGCACCTTTTATGCACTTGGAAGACCTCATAGATGTTATTTCTAAAACAGTTGAAAAAAGAAAAGATCTTCCAGAAGATCTAACACTTTTAATTGGGGAAGATAAAACAATGAGTGTGGATCAACTCCAAAGACATATCTCAATGCTTTGTCATGGAACTGAAATGAGCACGATTCGTATTCCTAAGATTGTTGCTAAAATAGGTGCTTGGCTTCAGTGGAAGCTTCCCGGTATGCCAGAAACTTTTATCAGACCTTGGATGATTGATTTAGCTGATAACAATTGGACTTTAGATATTTCTCGAGCAAAAAAATATTTGGGATGGACTCCTAAACATTTTGTGGGAGATGTTCTTGCAACCATGGTTGATAAACTTAAAAAAGATCCTTTGAAGTTTTATGAGATGAATCTTCTCAAAGCTCCTAAATGGCTTCAAAAGAAATACGGAAAAAAATAACCCCCTGAAGGAATATGGCTAAATTTAAAGAAAGCAAGTATAATACCTATGTAACCCATCACGAAAAAATTCTTTGGACGCGATTTCTTCTGGTTTTCTTAGGATTATGGCTCTTTTTTGTACCCATTGCTTTTGACTATTACAACTTTAGTAATGTAGTCATGATTAATGATATGGCTATGGGCATTTTAGTAGTAATATGCGCCCTGTTTGCTTTCTCTCCTACGAGTAAATTTTTCCCCTATCTTTTAGCTATTGTAGGTATTTGGCTTAATTTTGCCCCTCTTGTTTTTTGGGCACCCACAGCAATGATGTATTTAAATGATACATTGGTAGGCTGTTTGATTATCGCTTTTTCGATACTCATTCCAGGTGTCCCAGGTGAGTCTCTTTATCAAGGACCTGAAGTGCCTGCTGGTTGGAGTTATAACCCCTCATCTTGGCCTCAACGTTTGCCTACTATGTTCTTAGCTGTCATCAGTTGGTTCTTTGCGAGATATATGGCTACTTACCAATTAGGATACGCTGATAATATGTGGGATCCTTTTTTCGGGAATAATGGAACCCTTCAAGTCATTACCTCTAAACTGTCACAGTCTTTTCCAGTCTCTGATGCAGGGTTAGGAGCGATGGCTTATTGTATAGAATTTTTAATGGGCGCTAAGGGCGGTACTAGGCGTTGGTATACAATGCCTTGGCTAGTTGTTTGTTTTGGAATACTTGTCGTTCCTCTTGGTATTGTGAGTATTTTACTTGTTTGTTCGCAGCCTATTATTGTCCATCATTGGTGTACTTGGTGCTTAGCTGCAGCTACTTGTTGTATGTTTATGATTACTTTTGCTATCAATGAAGTCGTAGCTGTTTGCCAGTATATTCTATCAGAATGCAAAAAAGGTAGAGGTTGGTGGGATGTGCTTTGGAATGGAGGAGAGCCTAATGATGCAACCAAAGATACCCGAACACCTGGTTTTTTGAATTCAAAAGGACAGATTTTTTCTTCTCTCAGATGGGGCGTTACTCTTCCATGGAATCTAGTCTTAACTGCTTTCTTTGGAATTTGGTTAATGGTTTCTCCGAGTGTTTTAAATTTAGACGGTTGGGCTGCTAATACTAACTATGTATTTGGTGCGCTTACGGTGGTTACTTCTTATGTATGTATGGCAGAAGTTGTGAGGGCGGGACGCTATTTAATAGTCCTTTTTGGAGCGTGGGAAATAGTCTCTGTATGGGTGCTTCAGTATCCGCCTTTTTTCACAGGTCCTTGGATTAACTTTGTAATCGGTATTTTAATGATCTTTGCTTGCCTTCCTAAAGGCAAAATTCATGAAAAATATGGGACGTGGGATCGTTTTATTCGCTAAAGCTACTATCAATTTTTTCGTAGATGTAAATAGGTGTGGAATAAAGATCTTTTGCATAAACGGTCTTTTGGAGTTTTAGCCCGTCTAGGGCAAAAGTGTGGCTAATCACCAAACTGCCAACTTTAAGCTCTTTAGAAAGTTTTTCTGAAAGCTGAGGCATGATAGATCTATAAAGATAGCAAAATACGACTTCGTAATCGCTGAGATTTTCTTTGAGAAAGTCTTTTTTTCTAAAACGTATATTTTTTTCTTCCTTTAAATAAATAGGATACTCTGGATAAAAGATAAGGGATCGTAGCTGCTTCGTACCCCGTAATTTGCTTGGATCCCAAGTGTCTCTGTAGAGAGAAAACTAAAGTCCCAAAGCCTGAACCTAAATCTGCCACATTTCCATTTATATTTTTAGGGAGAATAGAGAAAATTTTTTCTCTTACTTTTTTCGAGGAAGGAGTAGGTGTAATTCCCCATTTAATAGAATCTACTAGAAATAAGGTCAATACAACTGAGATAAAAAGACAGGTAAAAACAATCAAGATATGAGCCGATACTTAATCAAAAGTTAAAGTGTAGCTAGAATTTGTTTTTCATCAACTCTTTTAATGCTTCTTGCTTCATCTTGATGTGAATACTGTAGAGGCCATTGGTTCGACTAGGTGTTAAAGAAGAGGGGATATTCAGTTCTTCTAGAAAAGAGGGGGGCGTTTTAATAACTTCTTCAAAGGTCAGGCCATTGTAAAACCAAATAAGGAGCTGAGCCAGTCCTGAAGAAATAAGAGCATCTGCATAGGCCCTAAAATAAATCCGTCCATTTTCAGCTTGTGTTACTAGGTAAAGTTGGGTTTGACAGCCCTTAACAAGATTCTCACGAATCATTTCAGATGACTCAAGCTTTTCTTGTTTCTTACCTAGCTCTATAATATAGGCATACGATTCTTGGGTCGTTGAACAAGAGGAAAACGAGTTTAATATATCTATATGTCTATCTTCAACAGTTTGCATAAATGCGGCTCAATTTCTTTATGCTAGAGTAACAAATTTGAGACTTAAGTACAATCTTCGTAGAGAAACTGGTACTGAGTATGAAAAAATGATTTGAGATGAAGAACTTTCATAGTGACTTGAGCGAAAAACACGACAATAAAAATATTTAACGTAAGTTCAATATCTCTTGTAATTTCAAAAGCAAGTAAAGTTAAGGTAATGGGTGCGCCTAGTGTAACCGAGCTAAAACCTGCGGCTCCTGCAAGAATATACATTTCAGGTGTATGAACACCTCCTGAATAAACTAAATTTAAGAGGCTTGCATAACAAGCTCCTAATGCTAAACCCCAAAAAATAGATGGGGTGAATATCCCTCCGCTAAATCCAAAACCCAAAGAGAAAATAATCGCAAGATACTTTGCAACAAGTAAAAAAAGTAAGGGCATAACAGGGATAGAATCTCTGAGTAATATTGACATTTCACCAAAGCCAAGTCCGAGAGCTTCAGGGAAATTGATAGCGATTAAACTTAGTCCAAGACCTCCAAATAGAGGCCACATCCACTTTGGGATATGACTGTAGTAGGAAGAACGAATAGTAAAGGCAAGCGTTTTGATAAATAAATAGGCCAGAAGCCCGCAAATAATTCCTAATGCAAAGAGATTCAAAAAGGGGATACCTCCCTCGTATGGAACTGATAGGTGAAGAGCTATAGGAGGGAGGATTTCAGAGAAAAACTCTCTAATAAAAACACCCGTAAAAATAGCGAGACTAATGGGAAGCAAATCAAGAGTTGTTAGAGAAAATGTGATGATTTCTATCACAAAAAAGATCCCTACAAAGCTAGAGTGGAGAGAGGTCGCTAAGCTGGTTCCAACAGCTGCAGACATTAAAACTCTAAGTGTGTGGCCTTTTAAACGTAGGATTTGACAGAGCCAACTGGTTATTGACGTGGAAAAAAATATTCCGGGCATTTCTCGCCCTACAGAAGCCCCGACTCCCAAAGAGAGGCTGCTTGCTATAGTCGTACTAATTCCTTCCTGAGGTGTGATATAGCTATGGTGCCTATAAGAATATAGTAAGTGCGGAAAGCCTTGTCCGTGTCCGTGGTACGGAACAAAATAGAATGTAAAGAGCCCTATGAGCGCTCCTCCTGCGGTAAGAATGAGAAATAAATACCAAAGGGGGGTTGTTTCGGCAATTTCAGTAAAATTTGTTGAAGGGCTGTTATAAATAAATCGTGTAATAAGCTCGTATAGCTTAATGAATCCAACTGTAGCCAATGAGGAAAGGACGCCTACCACAAAGGATAGTAGGTAGATATAAATAGGGTGAGCTTCTTGAATAAAGCCTAAGCGATCAGTAAGATGCTTTTTATGCCTAAGTGAAAATAAACTCATATTCTACATAAATTAAAAAACAAATTTACATATACATAAGCTTTATTTATGAGCCAATGAGATATTTCTCAGTAAGGCTAAGTTACTACAGGACTATTGTCAGTTTCTGGAATGGTGGTGCCTGTTAAATAGTCAATCGAATCGAAAACAAAATTGAAAACACCTGTTCTCTCTATAATATTTGTAACTAAAATACTCCCTAGAGCCATGCCCACTAATGAGACTGGGGCAGTAAGAATAGCCAAGGGATAATAAGTCCAATTTGTCTGTGCTCCTAGGGTATTGGCGGCAGCATTTATCAAAAATTTTGTATGGCCGATTGTGGTAGTGGTCGCTTTTTGCATATAGTTGAAGTGAAGGGAATTTTTGGTAGATCTATTGATGATATCCGGAAGAGGCATGCGATATTCTTCGTCTTTAGATTTCTCAAGGCAATATCTTAAAAAAATATTTGTCACAGTGGTTAGAGAGATGTAGGCTACTTGTGTAAGCATCGACGCCGATATCGGATAGTATGTCGCTAAAAGTTGTGTGGGAGGCTCTTTTAGAAGTTTTTGTGCTAAAGCTGGAATAAGCATAAATTGAAAAAGAGGAATCATTGAGGTTTGAAGTCGCTCTTCCTCAGACTTTAAGAAGCTGTATTTTGTTGTAGGTTCTTGATCCGCTATGATTTTTTTTTCAAAAAAAGGCGCTGTGTTGGGTGTTACTTTCATATGCTAAAAAGATCTCTGTTTATGATGATTTAATAGTAATTATAGGATTTGTATATTAAGATATGACAAAGAATTAA
>JAJACV010000030.1 GCA_022601335.1 Chlamydiota bacterium
ACAAGATCCTCAAAGGATAGTCAAAAACTCTCGATAGTTGAAGGTGGAATTCCTTCTGGCGAATACGTAGGAAGAGCTGTTAGGCCTGCGTGCTATTCATAATATTGAATAAGTAGATATGAATAGATTTAAAGTAACGGTGCCCTTTGTGGCTGAAAATTTCCGTATAGGAAATAACCCTTAATACCTGATCTAGGTCATACTAGCGGAGGGAGAGTAGATGGTTTTCATGTTCATGAGAACTTCCCTCTTCCCATAAAAAATATGGAAGAATATTTTAATAAAAAACTTTTTTATGCGACTATTTTGGGAAATGTTGTTGAGCATTTTGACAAAGTTTTATTTGCTCTAATCGCACCCTTCATTGCACCTCTCTTCTTTCCTAATAGCGATCCCATTGTTTCTCTTATTTTAATTTACCTTCCTTTTGGTTTTATTTCTCGCCCACTTGGAGCTCTTTATTGGGGATATGTAGGTGACAGACTGGGCAGAAAAAAAGCACTTTATTTATCTATATTAGGCATGTCTCTCACCCTTTTTTGCGTCGGTTTATTACCGACTTATCAATCAATAGGTCCTCTGAGTGCGCTATTTTTACACCTCTCTCGAGCGATGATTTGTTTTTTTGCTGCAGGAGAAGGACCGGGTGCATCCTTAATACTTATTGAAAATGCTCCCAAGCAACATAAAGATTTAATGAGCAGCTATTATGAGATGAGTTCTATGTTGGGCACTCTTCTTGCTTCATTTGTGATTACCATCCTTTGTTTTCAGGGGAAAGTTGAAGTTTTTTGGCGCCTGCTATTCATCTTCAGCGGATCTTTAGGGCTTGTAACTTTTTGGATGCGTAGAGACTTATTTCTTTCTAATAATGCAGAAGTGACAAAACCTTATCAACGGCAAGAGCCTTTAATAAAACAAATCAAATCAAATGCACTTAAATTTGTTGTGATTACTCTCGTTGCTGGTTTTTCATGCGCAAATTACCGCATCCTATCTAATTTAATGAATGGTTACTTACCCTTAGTTACTTCTTTAAGTGCAGCTGAAATGATGGGAACTCACTGCATTCTCATTTTGTACGATTTTATGCTTTTACCTGTTTTTGGTTGGATATCAAAAAAAATAGGGAAGGAAAAACTTATTACTCTTGCTTTAACCTCTGCGGCTATTTGTGTTTTTCCTCTCTTTAAAATTTTAAAGCACCCCACTATCATAAATGTGTTAGGCTTGAGGATGATTTTAGTGACATGGGGAATTGCCTTAGCAGCACCCTTTAATTACTGGGCTATTAGTTTAATTTCTGAAAGATATCGCTTTAGAGTTCTTTCATTGTCTCGCGCTTTTGGCGCCCAATTGATTGGAGGGTTTGCCATATCTACTTCTCTTCTGATTTACAAAAAGAGTGGTTGGATTTTTGCTCCTGCATGCTATATTTTTGCAAGTGCTGTTATGGCATTAGGAGGGCTTTTTGTCCTTACAAAAGTTTCACGCAGTGTGACTGAGAAGAAAACTCAAACTTCTTTCTTATAGATCACGGACCTATCGCAATCTAGAGTAGTAAGTACATAAACCCACTCCAGTTCGCTGACTTTAATTTTTTGTCGTATCTATTTGTATTTAACTCAAATGGAGTAATTACTATTCAATCCATCCAAAACAATGATGAATGTGAGCTTCATCAAAAAAATGTGGATAAAGTTTTAAAAGAAGCATGACTTGGATTCAATTTGCTAACCGAATTTTACCTCTAAAAAAGAAAAGATATATGGGAGATTGCTCTCCCGTATATAAAAATAATTTTAATAAGTCTTATTGAACTTTAACACTTTTTAAAAACTCTTCCATCTTATCCTGAACACATTCTATAGCTTTTCTCACGATAGCAAAGCTGCCAAAACCATAATTACCACCAATTAAGTCTCGGAGATCTCTAGTGCTTTTGATAAAATCTAAATATTTATCAAAACTATTATTGAGGATCTCATTCAGTTTTTCACCTTTGCCTTCTCCAGGTTTGATTGCCTGAAAAATCAGATCAAGCCCTTCAAATTGACTAAAAGAATTAGCATCAGCTTCCCAATTATTAAAAGAGGGTTGTTCAAACGAAACGCTAACAAAAAACTTTTGAATTTCAGAACTTAGATGATCTAAATTGTAGTCTGAACGAAAACATTCTGGCGTTGATGCAATCGCTTTAATAAATAGCCAATTTAAAATGGCTCCTTTTAAAGTAGCATAGTTATTGTTTTCACTACTTTCAATAGAATCTTTGTAAGCTGGAATAACTCTTTCGATCAGATCAATAGTCATTAAAACAGTTGATTGATCTTTGTCAGATAATTGAGATGAAAGTGCGTTAAAAACAGGTAAGCTTTTAAAATAATCTAAGTGCTCTTGAAGCCCTTCGATGATTGCTTTGTAATAGATTGCATGGAGACCATTCGTGCAGCTGCCATTAGGGTCTATGGATTTAAATAAAACATTTAAAGAGCGAAGATGCTCTTTAATCTCATCAGCTACACTAATACCTCTTAATGAAATTTGCGAAGAGGAAATAGGTTGAAGATCGGGCATGAAAATTCTCCTAAAGTTAGGGGTTATCTGAAGCACCCAATATATTGGAGTAATGTTAAGATATAATAAAGATTACCAGCTGTAAATATAAAGGATCTACACCTCAAAATAGAAAACTTTCAGCTCGCAGCTACCCTGCAGTACATTCGTTTTACTCTCTCATTAAATCCTGTAAGCACTTCATAGGGAATGGTATCTAGGTGTTTTGCTATTTCATGCAAAGTAATCTCCTCTAATCCTTGCGTGCCTATCAGGACCACCTCATCACCCACATAAGCGTCTTCCTCTCCAATATCAACCATCAGTTGATCCATACAGATAGAGCCTACAACAGGAAAGCGTTTACCTCTGATCAACACGTCTGCTTTATTTGAAAGTGCTCGGCGATATCCATCTCCGTAACCAATTGGAACCGTAACAATGCGCGTTCTTTGAGGGGTAACATATGTATGCCCATAGCTGATCCCCTCTCCACTCTCTACTACTTTGAAATAGGAAATGCGACTTTTGAGAATAAAACAACTCTTAAGGTCAATTAAAGCTCCTTTTAAAGGAGACGGGTAAATGCCAAAGCTTAAAAGACCAGGTCTTGCCATTGTTAAAAAACTCTTTGGAAAGTGTCTCAAGGCTCCTGAATTTGCCATATGAAAGATAAGATCTTTAGGATACTTGTGAATAAACTCATAAAAAATATTCTGCTGTTTATTATTGGATTTTGCGAGCAAATTATCACTACTTGCAAAATGTGAGTACATTCCTTTGAGATCAAAACAGGGACTTTTAGAAATAAATTGATAAATAGCTTCTGAAGTAATTGGTCTAGCGCCTGTTCGATTCATACCCGTTTCGATTTCAAGGTGAATTTTAGCCCTTAAACTAGAAGAAGCCAGCATATTTTGCACTATTTGAGCTTTGTACAAAGAGCTAATAGTAAATTCTAAATCGTAGTGAATAAAGTCTAAAATATGTTCTTCTTGAAAGGCTCCGAAAACTAAGATAGGGAGTAAAATCCCCTCTCTTCGAAGACGAGCCCCCTCTTGAAGACTGGAGACTCCTAGGTAATGAACACCTGCTTCTTCTGCCACTTTTGCCATTTCACAAAGCCCGTGTCCATAGGCATTCGCTTTAACAGGTAAACAGTAGAGTGTTTGGCCTAAGTGCTTATGAATAATCTCTAAGTTTTTCTTGAATTGAGTTAGATTCACTTCAATCCAAGTTGCAAAACTATCTTTAAGATTTTTTTTTGAGTAATTTACAGATAGGACATTCGTTTTCATTATGACCCCTTGCTGGGCAAAATTTTCTGCCAAAATAAATAATCTGTAAATGTAGCTTGTTCCAATTTTTTTTAGGGAATACTTTTTTTAAATCTCGCTCTGTTTGAACCACATTTTTCCCTGAGCTCAAGCCCCATCTTTTAGCCAGTCTATGAATGTGCGTATCTACTGGAAAAGCAGGTACATCAAACATTTGAGCCATAACAACAGACGCTGTTTTATGTCCTACTCCAGGGAGGGATTCTAAAGCTTCAAAAGAACAAGGCACTTCACTTTCATACTGATCTATTAAAATTTGTGAAAGTTTCCAAATATAGCGAGATTTACTAGCAGACAGACCGCACGGCTGAATAATCTTTTGAATTTCCTCAACAGATCTTGTGAGCATTCTTTGAGGAGATTTAACATTTTCAAATAGTTTAGGAGTGACTTGGTTTACACGCTCATCAGTGCATTGAGCTGACAGCAACACGGCAATCAAAAAGGTGTAGGTATTCGAGAATTTAAGAGGAATCGCTGGATTTGGAAAATGTTCATCTAAAATAGCTTGAATTGTTTGTGCCAACTGCGTTTTTGTCATGCTTAGAATTGTCTAGGATACGAGCCCAAAAATTGATAGGGAGAGATGGATTGTACTTCTTCTAAAGCCTTTTGAACAGCGGTATCTTCGATATGTCCTTCAAAGTCGATATAAAAAAAATAATTTCCAAGACCTTTTCTACTGGGCCTTGATTCTATTTTGGTTAAATTAAGACGATATTTGGAAAAAGTGGACAAAATATCACTAAGCAACCCTTTTCTATTTTCATGAGGCGTTAAAATAACCGATGTACGATCCAGTCCTGTAGACTGAGTGGTATGATGAGCAAGCTCAATAAAGCGAGTTTGGTTATTCAGCATGTCTTGCATTTTTTCACAAATAATGGGAATTTCATAAAGCTCACATGCTTTGGTTGAAAGCAAAGCAGAACTCCCTTCTTTATCCTCTAAAAGTTTATGAGCCGACATCGAGTTACTCGTTGTAAATACAATTTCTAATTCATCATAAATAGAGTGCTTCATGAACAGCTCTTGTAAACTCTTTCTACACTGCTCATAAGAATGAGGATGCGTGTAGAGCCGTTTAATATCTCGCGAGGCACAAAAACCAACCAAATGGTGTACAACGGGTAAAATAATTTCACCTTGGATTTTGTATTCACAATTTAAAAGAGAATCTAAGGTATTAAAAACAGTGCCTGATACAGAATTTTCCAGTGGAACAATAGCCACATCTACTAAGTTTTGCTCGAGCACATCAAAAACATCTTCAATAGCATGTACAAATACAATAGAGTCCCCTAAAGTCAAAGCCGCTTCATGAGAAAAGGTTCCTTCAGGACCTAAAGTCACAATTTTCATAAGCTAATCTCCCTCTGACCACTTCTGTAGTCCTTTAAACCAATTGACAAAACGAGATTCATCTTTGCTTTCAATACACTCTATATATTCTTCTAAAGAACTTTTGAAAGAGTTAAAAACAGACTTAGAATAAGGATTTTGAGAGGCTATTTCAAAATAGAGTTTTGGATTTCCTTGAATAATATTTTCAAGGCCTTTTAGGAAAATAGAAAAGCTAGGCGTTTGCATTATTTTTAAGTTTGAAAAAGGATGTTTACTCAGAGCTATTCCATTGATGAGATGCATACCGTGATTTAGAGCTTGTATCCAAGCCATTTTTTCATCATGTTCTTTAGGACTCATTTCTAAAATAGAGAGTTTTTGTGACTCAAAGAGCGTTTTCATTTTCGCTGACCAATCACTAGAATGCACTTCACAAAAAACAAGATGAAAATCATTTAAATTTTCGAGCTTAGGGCCAAATAATGGATGCATACCAATAGCCCCACATTTAAGAGTTTCCATCGCTTTACAAGGAGCTTCTTTTAAAGAGGTAAAGTCGAAAACAAGTTGTTCCTCTCGACAATAGGGAGCGATATCTTCGATAATCTGGGTTGTTTTTGAAATGGGAACGGTAATAAGAATAAGGTCGGATTGCTCTATAAATTCTTGAAGGGACTCTGTAGGATTTAGATCGTGTACTAAAACTTCTTTAAATTCGGATGAAAAATGACGAATGAACCACCCAGCCATTTGACCTTTTCCACCTAAAATACCAATTACTTTATTTTTCATTGCTCTTTGGAGTCTCTAAGTATCAGGGCATAAATCTCTCGAATAAGCTGGGTGCTTAATTGCAATTCAAGCGCTTTTTTTTCAAGGCGATCTAATAGTTCAGCTTCCCTAGAAGAATCCAACAATGGGGCATTTCTGCCTTTTTTCCAACTCATAATTTTATTAGATATTTCCACTCGTTGAGATAAAATCATCAATAGTTGATTGTCTAATTCATCCATTTTGAGTCGCCAACTCTCAAGCTCTTTATCTGTCATCCATCTACCTATCTAATAATTAATTAGTTAAATTATTTAGACATAGCCTCTAGGCCACGCTTCTTCTCTAACTATTAGTCTATTAAAGCATTTTCCGGCCAATGGAATTTGCAATGGAGGAGCACTCTTTCATTAAAAGGTCAAAATCTTCAGGTCGAAGAGATTGAGCTCCATCACATAGGGCATTCTCACGATCATGATGCACCTCTACTAAAAGGCCATCTGCTCCGATTGCAATAGCTGCTCGGCTCAGCGGTAAGATGATGTCGACTCGCCCAGCGGCATGCGATGGATCCACAATTACGGGTAAATGCGTCATTTCTTTAGCAACAGCCACTGCACTGAGATCTAACGTATTGCGCGTTGCATTTTCAAATGTTCTAATCCCTCTTTCACATAAAATGACTTGGTGATTTCCATGAGCCATAATGTATTCAGCAGCGAGCAACCACTCTTCGATAGTTGCAGACAGGCCTCTTTTAAGAATAACAGGTTTTTTGCATTTTCCTACTTCTTTAAGCAGATCAAAGTTTTGCATATTTCGAGATCCAATTCTCAAAATATCAACATATTCTTCAACTAAAGCTACATCACGGGGATCCATCACTTCTGTCTCGATAATCAAATTGAGTTCATCAGCTACTTGCCTTTGTATTTTTAGCCCTTCTTCTCCAAGACCCTGGAAACTATAGGGAGAGGATCTCGGTTTGAAAGCCGAAGCTCTTAAAATTTTGGCTCCAGAAGCTTTAACGACTTTTGCCGTTTCTCTTAAAGATTCAAGCCCTTCTACAGCGCAAGGACCCGCTAAGGCTAAAACCTCTGGGCCTCCTATTAAGACACCTTTAACCTCAATCACCGTCCGATGATTGTCATGTTTTTTTTCAACGAGCTTGTAGGGTTTCGCTTTTTTTTGAATATCTTTAGATTTATTCTCTTCTAAAGTTTCTTCCTTTAACTGAACTAACATTTCTATCTCCTTAAAAAATAAGTTATTTGCATTTTTGTTAACAAAAATACCCAAAGGCAGCCCATCTCTGGCGTCTTATAAGTTCTTACTTTGAAAAATGAATAGAAATTAGAAAGAATTACTTTTAACGCCGGCTATGGATTAGCGCCAAAAGTAATAATTGTTATAGAAAAAATAAGTATTGAAGAAACCATCAGCTCTTTTTTTCAAAGAACTTAAACCACTATCAAGCTGTGATTCAATGAGAGATTTCATCTTATGTTTCCTAATTTTTCACCTTCATTTTAACAAAAATCTATTTTAATAGTCAACTAATTTTTCTATTGAGGAAAGCTTTCTTTACCTTCTTTGAAAGTTTGAGGCCCCCAATTTCAAGTATTAAATCAATATTTTTATTAGATTCACTCGTAAGTAACTGAAAAAGCGCATCTCTGGATGTTTGTTTATTAAGAGTTAAGGCAAGCTTTAAAAACGAACCATTACGATTCATTATTTCCGCATAAAGGCTATCAGAAATAGAATTTTTACTTTCAGTCTTTACAAAATTACGGATGAAAAACAGTAAGGTTTTTTGATCTTTTGCGTAGGCTAAACATTCTAATTTTGATTGGTATGTGAGGCTGCTAAATAATTTTTTAAATAAAGGGAAGGCAGGAGATTTACTTGTATTATTATTAAAACCAGGATTGTGCACCAGCAAGCAAATAGCCAGAGCACAGCTCTTTTCTGAAATGCCCTCTTTTAATAATTCTTCAGCAATCATTAGGCACGGATTCTCACTTCTCACAAGTAGCTTTAGTGCATTAAATCTATCCTCTTCAGATAAAGATGTTTCTAGAATAAGGCTTATACAACCCACAGGGCTAGAAGAATCAAGCACAAGTTTATTCAAACACTCAACTCTTGTCTCTTTTGAAACACCTACTTTTAATAGGGCTCTTATAACTTTAAATTCACTAAAACCAACACTCCCTGTTGCAAGAACATTTTCTATTCTTTGCTTAAAAGCCTCAGAAACAGTTTCTTTAGAAACTTGAGGTGATCTTACAAGCAGTCGAGGGCTCCGACTTTTTGTCACAAATGCATCAATCGATGCAAAATTTCCCTCACTTACTGCCTTTTTTAAAGAATCATTATTGTGCTCTAAATTGATACGTCGCTTCGCTTTTCTACTCACACTTCTGTCAGGACTACTGCAAGGAGTATACTCCCTTGCTGGGGGAGGAGCCGATTTTGCTCTGGGCTCTTCTTCAATCCCTAGAATATTAAGAGATAAAGTAGACAATCTTTGTTCAAGCACTTCTAAATCTGTATTTTCTGATCCTATGCTAGAATCCGGTGATACGGCTTGCGATTCTGTATTTGTTTCAAAACTAACTAAATTGACTGGAGAAGCCATGATTATAACCTTTTGTAAATTAATGTTATTACTATTTTAAAGTATTTATTATTAAATGTCAAGGTTTATTTTTAATAAATAAATTCGATAAAATATAAGTGATTAATATAAAGATACTTATAAAAACTTACTTATTTACCGATGCAGAATCGAGAAAATATATTGGATAGAATGCTTTCAGTGATATTAAAGCCTATAATCGAACTGAGGGCTTTTAGAGAGCTTTTAAGGTCAAAAGTCAGCCATTCAGGTGATTCACCACTCTTGAGCCCTAAAATGACCTTTGAGAGCCATTCTCGAGCTTCTTGAAGCGCTTTTTTGTGCCTTATTTGAGATAGATAGATTTCATCCGTTAATTGGATTTTTTCCATTAAAAGAGCAGGAATTTGCTTATAAAGAGCCCCTAACCCTAAACCCGTCTGAGCTGAGGCGTGAAGGATCTTTGAAAAAGGAAGGTTTTCCAGAGAATCGAGGGAAATGTCGCATTTATTCCAAATAACTAATACTTTTTGGTCCTTTAAGCGCTCTACTAGCTTTTGGTCTTCCGCTGTAAGGCGTGCGCTCGCATCCAGCACAAGAAGAACTAAATCTGCCTGGCTAATAGTTTGAGAGGCTCGCTCGATCCCTAATTTTTCGACCGTTTCATTTGTCTGCCGGATTCCTGCTGTATCAATCAATCGATAAATCATTCCATCGATACAAAGGGCCTCTTCCAGAGTATCTCTTGTCGTACCAGCTATGGGGGTAACAAGAGCTCTATCCCTCTTTAACAAAGCATTCATTAAAGACGATTTTCCCACATTGGGCTTACCTGCCAAACAAATGGTAAAGCCTTCATGTACAACACGCCCTTGATCATAGGTATCCATTAATTTTGACATGTCTATTTGAATGGTTTCTAGTTGAGCTACCATCTCCTCGAGGCTTGTGAATTCTATTCCCTCTTCAGGAAAATCTACCCACGCTTCTAAAACAGCTGCTACCTCAATTAAATGATTTTGAAATTGCTTAATTTTCTGAGAAAGACCACCTTCAAGCTGGCCCAAAGCTGATTTCAACGCATAATCATTTTTTGCAGAAATCAGTGTTTGAACCGCTTCAGCCTGAGCTAAATCCATTTTGCCATTTAAAAAAGCACGTTCTGTAAATTCACCGGGCTTGGCAATGTCTGCCCCAAGGTCTAGAGCTCTTTGGAGCACTTTTTTCGAAAGGAAGTGTCCCCCGTGACAATGAATTTCAACCACTTCTTCCCCTGTATAAGAGTGTGGGGCTCTCATAACAACAACCATTCCCTGATCTAAAACAGAGCGATCTGCATTAAAAAAAGTGCCAAAATAAAGCTTATTAGACTCCAATTTAAAAAGGCTTTTAGAAAAAAAGCCACTTACTATCTCAACAGAAAGGGGTCCTGAAAGACGTATAATAGCAACTCCCCCATCCCCTGGAGGCGTTGCAATAGCAGCAATAGTGTGGTTTGTTAAATTCATATTTTAAATGGAATTGATTGACCGAAAAGAATTTTATTAATAACCTTTATCCCCAATAATAATAACTGCTAAAATTAATAAACTCTAGTGAAATTATTTATAGATTTTAGCTTGATACCCTTTCTTTATATGACTTCTCCCCTAGAGGTTTTTAAAGACTCAAACAAATGAATAATCATCAAGCTCAACTAAAAACCCTATTTTAAAGAGAGTTTTATAGAGGAGCCTGGGTTATTCACACAAATAACTCACAAAAACAAAGAGCCACGGCACCTGAATGGATCCCATTTTTTATATTGAAAGAAGCAGTGGAGAAACAAAGGAAGAAAAAGTCTACGGATTTTTCTTCGTCAATTTACTTTACGGAAGCTACCCGCTAAGCGGTATTTTTGGCACTCTTTTGCAAGCGATTGCCAAACTCCCTTTTATTTCGACTCTCTACGGTAAAATTCAAAGACTCGCTATTACCAAAAGGAAGATTCAGCCCTTCATTGACCAATATAAAATTAATATGGAAGAAGCTGCGACGCAAGCAAATCACTTTTGCTCTTTTAACGATTTTTTCATCCGTAAACTTAAAAAATCAGCGAGGCCTATTCCTAAAGATGCTACGACAGCTATTATTCCAGCGGATGGAAGGTACCTCTTTATTCCCAACCTATCAAATCAAGATGGATTTTATGTAAAAGGCAAAAAGTTTAGCTTGAAAAGCTTTTTACAAGATGATCATTTAGCTGAGCGCTATGAAAAAGGCTTAATGATTATTGCCAGGCTCTGCCCTACAGACTACCACCGATTTCACTTTCCATGTGCTTGCTTCCCAGAAAAGCCTAAACTGATTAACGGCTTTCTCAACTCTGTCAACTTGTCTTCTTTAAAGCATAATATTCATGTTTTTTCTGAAAACAAACGAATGCTAACCCTTCTAAATACTGAAAACTTTGGCTTGGTTGTTTATGCAGAAGTCGGAGCTGTTTGTGTGGGAGCTATTGAGCAGACTTTTAATTTTGGGAAAAAACAATCTAAGGGAGATGAAAAAGGTTATTTTGCCTTTGGCGGATCCTCTCTTGTTCTTTTATTTGAACCCAATAGACTGCACCTTGAACAGGACCTTCTAAAGTCGCCTAAACATACGGAAATACGATGTGAATTTGGTCAAATTTTAGGCTCTGCGAAATAAGTAAATTACGGTTTAGTCGCGACTTTTTTTGAATAGGTCGCAAACACAACTCCCATGACAGCTATTGTCACTGCAGAAACTATAAAAGGCTGACTGATGAAACTACTTACGTAATCTTGCAGTATCCCTAAAAGGTAAGTAAGAGGTATAGAAATCCCCTTTTGAATCAGATACCCATTATTCCTAGTTAATTTGTTACCTACGCCAAGGAGCAACCCGACACCCCCTCGAACAAAAGAACCGACGACTCCCCCTTCCACAAAACCAGACGCATACAAAGAAGCCCCGATAATATATCGAGCACAATCACTTGCTTTTTCAGCTCTAGACTTTGCAGCTCCAGCAGCACTGCTATTAAAAGTATATTCACCGACTTGCTTAAGAGCCTCTAAAGCTCCGGAGACAAAGAAAGCACCTGAGAGACCTATATTCGAACATCGATCCACAATATAAGAGCTTACTGAAAGAGCTGTCAGCAATGTAACTGTATGCGTAGCTTGCTTCGAAAGATTCTTATCAGAATCTGAGAATCCATATAATTTTTTAACCGCGCTAGAAAAAATATGAGTTGAAAAATGTCCTATTTTCTCCCCCTTTGTAAAGCCTTTTTGGCTCCAGTCCTTTGACTTTTTAAGCCCATCACTGAGACTACCTAATACACATCCATTGATAAGGCTCATGACTGTTTTCATTGAAGAGCAAGCATAAGGCGCTATAAAACGATTAGCTAAACCCATAGATATCACGGAACAAACAATAGGGTTCTGAGCATTTAAAAACCTATCTGCAGCAACACCAACAACTGACCCTATTAGATGGGTCATATAATATCCTATCGCAACACCATTCTCTTCAGCTTTTTTAGATTGACCTGCATACTTTGATCCATTGAGTACAAGACTCTCTCCTATACCATAAAAAAGTCCCACGCTACCACCGAGACAAGCCCCTACAAGACTCCAGGTGCGCTGCCCTATAGATTCAATTGAGGTGGGCTCTTCTGGAGAATCGCCATAAACAGCTTTGTAAGAGCCTGTTACTAATTCACTACTCTCTGGAAATTTGTTTTTAAAAGCGGTAGTGGCTTGATCTTTAAAAGATGCGAGAGCTGACATATATAAATCCTATTAAATTATTAATTAGTTCCTAATTAAATAATATACTTATTTTTAATAAAAATCAACCAATTAATTGTTAAAGTTTTTAGTTTATTATTAATTAAATATCGTGTAAAATATTAAGTAGGATACTTTTAAATTATAATAAAAATTTTAAAAAGGGAAAATTATGACTAGTTATCTTTCATCAATAGGTACCACTCTTGCAGCTGGAGCTCTCAGCTATGCTTTAGGAGGGCAAATTCTTCAAAATGTTTATCAGGGAGAAGAAGCTTTCAAAGGAACATTTGGCCGCATTAGCATGCAGCTTAGCTGCTTAGCTTTTTCATACGCTTCAAGCTATGTCATGTACAATGATGATTCAGAGTCAAACAATACCCTATTTTCATCTGTTACAAGCATTGCTGGAGTTTTTGCAGCGATGAGATTTGTAGATAACGCAATCAATGGAGACAGCAATCGTTTTGAAACGCTTTTGGGACGCGTTGTAGAAACCACAGGATCCCTTGGCGCCTCATTTGTCGCAGTACGAGTCGGTACAGCTCTAGGCATTACTCCAAGTGATGTGGTCTATTATACTGCCTTGGGAATCTCTTATGCAGCTCAAGGAGCCCTGCTACTAACAAGTGCCATTTTAAGTGCATTAGCCTCTAAACTCATTGGATAATACCCCATAATTGAAAAGAGGTATAGCTTCTGCATTAAAAGCTTGCTAAATTGCAATTAACACTTGATTTAAGTTATACTATTTTTTAAGGTAGCGTTCATTTTTCACACGCGTAGGTTATGTTTAAATTATTAAAAAAATTAATTGGCACTGCACAAGATCGACAAATTGTACGATTGAAAAAAATTGTAGATCAAGTCAACCACTTTGACCGTATATTCCAAGAGTTAGACGACTCTGCTATTCGATCTAAAACACAGGAATTTAAAAAGCGGCTACAAGAGGGAGAGGCTTTGGATGGCTTGCTTCCTGAAGCCTATGCTGTGATCAAAAATGTGTGTCGCCGCCTTGTTGGAACCCAAATACATGTTTCTGGATACGACCAAAAATGGGATATGGTACCGTATGACGTGCAAATTTTGGGTGCTATTGCTATGCACAAGGGATATGCCTCTGAAATGGAAACGGGTGAAGGAAAAACACTCACTGCCGTGTTACCTCTTTACCTCAACGCTCTGACTGGAAAACCTGTTCACCTAGTCACAACCAACGATTATTTGGCAAAAAGAGACTCCGAGTGGGTCGGAACTATTTTAAGATGGCTCGGCCTCACCTGTAGCGCCCTAACTAACAACACCTCTCCTCAAGAAAGAGTTGAAGTCTATCAAAGTGATGTCGTTTATGGAACAGCTTCTGAATTTGGATTTGACTACCTTCGAGACAATTCCATGTCCACGCGTAAAGAAGAGCAAGTTCAACGTGGGCATTATTTCGCTATTGTGGATGAAGTGGACTCTATTTTAATTGATGAAGCAAGAACTCCCCTCATTATTTCAGGACCGGTTGCAAAAAGCCGTCAGCTTTACCACGAATTAAAAGATGCGGTTGCCCAAATTGTAAAAATGCAAAGCCAGCTTACCCAACGCTTGGCATCTGAGGCAAAAGCGGAACTCGAAAAAAGTGGCTTTCAGCTCCGTTCAAATCAAGAACAATCCAAACGCACTAAAGAACAAGAAGAGCATCTTCAAAAAGCTCTTAAAAAGCTTTGGGTGGTCAGTAAAGGAACTCCTCGCAACAAAGTTTTAAAGCGTATTTTAGAAGACCCTGAGCTGCGCACTCAACTCGATGAACAGGATCTTTTCTATTACGGTGAACAAAATGCAAGCTCTAGACGGGAAGTTCTTTCAGATCTCTACACAATCATTGATGAAAAAGCAAGCGAGTATGAACTCACAGATCTTGGAATTGCCACCTGGTCAAAAATGACACAAGAGGGCTCCTCTGACGACTTTTTAATGCTTGATCTAGGGCCTCTTTATGCAGAAATAGAGCACAATTCCAGCTATTCTTCTGAAGAAAAAATGCAAAAGAAGCTGCAATTACAAGAAGAAGATTCCAAACGAAAAGAACGTGCACACAATTTAAGACAACTTCTAAGAGCTCATCTTTTGATGGAAAAAGATGTAGATTACATCATTCAAGATGACTCGATTGTGATTATTGATGAAAACACAGGTCGCCCACAACCGGGAAGACGCTTCTCCGATGGGCTTCATCAAGCGATTGAAGCTAAAGAAAACGTAGAAATTCAAAAAGAAACACAAACTTATGCAACGGTCACCTTGCAAAACTATTTCCGCTTATACGACAAGCTCGCAGGGATGACAGGAACTGCTATGACCGAAGCGGGTGAGTTCAAAGAAATTTATAAAATTGACGTCTTGGCAATTCCAACTCATGTCTCTTGCGTTAGAAAAGATGCTCATGATGAAATTTACATGACCGAGCGAGAAAAATACAATGCAATCCTCAAAGAGATCAAATCGATTCATGATTTAGGAAGACCTATCCTTATTGGTACAGAGTCCGTAGAAATTTCTGAGAAGCTCTCTCGTATTCTGAAAGTAAACAAATTACCTCACACTGTTTTAAATGCAAGGCACCATGAACAAGAAGCTGAGATTATTTCCCAAGCAGGCCACAAAGGAGCTATTACAATAGCCACCAACATGGCTGGGCGTGGAACTGACATCAAACTAGCTGATGGAATAGCCTCGATCGGAGGACTCCATGTTATTGGAACAACGCGCCACCAATCAAGACGAATTGATCGTCAATTGCGTGGTCGAAGTGCTCGACAAGGAGATCCAGGGTCTTCTAAGTTCTTCGTCTCTTTCGAAGATCAACTCATGCGACTTTTTGCCTCTCCAAAACTGAATATGCTCATCAAAAAATGGCGTCCTCCTGAAGGAGAAGCTATCTCAGCGAATATCCTCAATCGTTCTATTGAAACCGCTCAAAAACGCATTGAACAGCGCAATTATACAATCAGGAAATATACTCTTGAGTATGATGATGTCATCAATAAACAGCGCCAAGAGATTTACAACTTTAGAAACACGATCATGACAACGCAAAAAGCGTCTGAGCATCTTTATGATCTTCTATCAAATACAACAGGCTTACTTGTTGAGGAATATCTACACCAAAAAACAGCCAATGGCTTTTGGAATGTAGAAGGCCTTATTGGAGCTTTAATAACCCTTTTCCCAATAGGATTTGATCCAAGTGAGCTCACTTCATTAGGCAAAAAATTTGAAGATATAGATAAGCACATCACAACGAAAATTAAAACGCTCATTACTGAAAAAATTCTTCACTTAAAACAAAAAACCAAACTTTTTCTCTCTCCTGATCATGATGAAGATGCTCCAGGAGCTATTGTAAATGAAGCACTTCAAAACCTCTTCATACAAAAGATTGATCACCACTGGCAACTACACCTGCTTTCCTTAGATCATCTTAGATCCGAGGTATCTATTCGCTCTGTTGGAAATAAAGATCCACTTATGGAATTCAAGCAAGAGTCCTTTAAAGCTTTTGAAAGAATGATTTACGCTTTGAATGAAGATGTTTTACTAGGCTTTTTCAAACTTGACGTATCGGGCCAGCCCAGACCGAATCATTCTCTCGACGAGTTGTTACAGGATCTTAATTTTCAAACACAACAATCCTTTTTACCACCATCAGAACCTGCTTCTCAAGACATTGAAGAGGCTGTTGTTGAAAAGGTATCACCGGTTGTTGCAGGCCCCCGCGTTGGGCGCAATGAGATCTGCCCTTGTGGAAGTGGAAAGAAACATAAGAAGTGTTGCGCAAAAGAAGAAGACTAAGCTTCCGGCTCCTCGGCCTCAGACGAATCCATAGCAACTTCATCAGAAAGTTCTCGAGACACCCCTCTTGCAGGGAAAAGAGAGCGCCAGCCTAGATAAAGTACAAAACACGATCCCATTAAGTAACAGAACCAATATTTAGCATTAAACCGAAAGGTTAAAAATCCGTCTTCAGAAAAAAGAAAGAGCGCCAAACCAAATAAGAAAAACAAGCTTCCAGGTAACAAAAGTAAAAGAGAGGCTAGAGGATTATCCAAATCGGGTTCCTTTTCTTCGGCTGCAATAGCTTCCCAATTTGTTTCCTGAATCACTTCTTGCTCTACATCTTCTATAAGATCTTGAAAAGGAGGGTTGGCATAATCATCTTCTATTTCTACTTTTGGGTGCTCTTCCACAACCATGTCCTGGGGTGATTCAGCTTCAAGAGCCTCACTTACATTGATTTCTTCAAAACTCGCTTCTTCTTTCTCTTTTTCCGTTAAATCAACTCCGCAATAGGGGCATTGAAGTTCATATACATGAACATGGCCATCGCAGTTCCAACACATTTTTTGGTGAGTTTTCATAGAGCACTCTTTTTAGAAAAGTTTTTTATTTCTATGTCCGATTTATTTTTTTATTGCAAGGATCTTTTTTAAATCGCAACCTAAGAGTTCAGGTAATTTTAGAGGTTAATTAACCTGTTTCAGAAGAGTGAATTTCTTCAGGGACTAATTGATCTTCGGAAGAAGAAGCTACTTTTTCAATTTGAGGAGATTTACTTGGTTCCAGTAA
Source organism: Chlamydiota bacterium (assembly GCA_022601335.1). GTDB lineage: Bacteria > Chlamydiota > Chlamydiia > Chlamydiales > JAAZZY01 > JAJACV01. The sequence continues at coordinate 17,052 of JAJACV010000030.1, forward strand.
CTCTATTTCAGGAACCGTTTGTTCACAAGGCCCATTAAGTACGTAAAGATCACGGTGATTCCACGGCCCTCCACACTGACTTAATAAATTAAGAGTTCGTTGAGTAGAAGGATTGTTTGGAACAGAAGGGAAAGAATCCCATCGCTGCATTTGCTCTTGTACTGAAGGATTGCTTGGAACAGAAGGGACAGAGTCCCCTTCTATACAATCAAAAGGATCCAAATCAATGGGAGATTGAGAAGGAAGAGATTCTGCAGGTTCAGTACTCACAAACGAGAGAGTCCTTTCTAAGGAACGATTAACGCTCATTGCATGATTTTCCTTATTTTTTAGACAATAGGGTAGCGCTCTCAATTAGTATTTTGCAACCTTTTCGAGGCTACAAAACAGTTACTTAAACAATTCTTTTTTAGCAGAAGGATTTTCCTGAAAGTTAGGCCCTTCCTCTGGAGGCTCAGGAGTGACATCCCCTGGAGGTTTTAAGGGAACTTTCTTATGAGGTTTTAGAGCAAACGCTGGGTCTTCTACTCCCATTTCTGCTTCATGACGTCTATTGTACTGCTCATTAAAAGGGCTTCTTTTAGGATAATATTTTACTTGAGCACAAGGATCAAATCTAAGACGACGACCTTGAGGAATCGGAACCCATTTATTACTGAATGTAGAACCCTGGTTAAGGTGAGGCCTAGTATTACTTGGAGAACCTGCTGCTAATATATTGTTAGAATAATCCTTTAGAGAAGAGGGTGTCCGAGGTGGGTTATTTTCATAAGTCCTTGTATTTAACTCTCTTCCTGTACTCACTTTATATACATAATTCATTAAGGGTTCTATAGATCGAATTTTAGAGATCAATTGCATCACCCACCCTGCTATAAAAAGGGTAGAAACAACCGTTGAGAGCACCGTTAGTGCATAATCCTCTAGCGCTTTTTCCTCACTTGAAGAGGCTGATTGACTCTTTTTGCTCTCAGCGCCAAAAAAAGACATAGATAGCGCTGAAGTCAGAGTAAATACAGAGAAATGAACAGCTCCCTCGCCCATTTTAGCAAGAGCATTCATATAGTGGCCTCTTTGCATAGAGCTAAAAGCTTGACGCACAGGATAAAATCCTGTGGCTCCTTCTACAAAAGCAAGAGATCCCCTTAATATAGGATTCATACTTGAATAAGACATAATTTGTTACCAATCAACTTCTTTTCTTTAAGACATAATAACATTTTTTTAATTAAAAATCAAGTAATTTATTTTAAAAAAAACAATATACATTTGAACAAACTGATATAGTTAATAACTATCAAATTACATTTTATTTATTAAAAACGAATCCATTTAAACTCCAAATTTATTTTTTTGCAGAGAGCTCAAAGTTTTCCTTGAAATCATCCTTTTATGCTATTAGAACTGAGATTCATTATTTCTCTTTAGGAGCTTTGCATTTATGAAACACTTTTGGCTAAAAAGCATTTGCGCTTTTGCTGTTCTTTTTTCGTTTACCTATGCCCTGGAAATGGACCTAAATGAGCCCTTAAAAAATTGGGTTGATTTTGAGTCCTCCTATTCAAATCCAAATGACCATTCTCCTGAACTACATCAAAAAGAATCTAGAGCCTTCTTCAATCAATGGTTTACAGGCCCCCTTTTAATGCCTTCTCCTGTGACTATTGATCCAAAAACGCCTCTTGCTGAGTTTTCTGTCACCGTCTACGATACCTATGGAATTTATGATAACAACTGGAAAATAGACACGTCTCCAAAATCATTTTGGTCATTAGAGTACTTCCCTTATTGGCAGATGGGTTTTACTCAAAAGCTCGGCTGTGAAATTTTTACAACGCTTAGATCCAATTATAACAATGATGTTTCAGCTACCTATTTTACAGATACAACCTGTCGATTAGGTTATCAGCTTTTAGCTGATAGACACCAAAAGGGAAATTGGATTCCAGATTTTAGAATCATTTTACAGGAAATTTTCCCAACAGGTCATTATCAAAAGTTAAACCCCAACAATGATCTTCTTGACTCCACGGGACTAGGTAGTTTTCAAACTGGAATTTTTCTCGCATCACAAAAGGGCTTTAAGTGGCCTACAGATCATGCTTTTAACTTATGTCTCGCATTTGGCTATTTTATTCCAGCCCCTGTCAAAGTGAAAGGAATCAATAGCTATGGAGGCAACCACTTTACAAATGGGCGCGTCTATCCAGGAAATTTTATATCTGTTTTCTTTTCAGGAGAATTTGAAATTACAAATCATATAGCTTTTGCATTTGATTCGAACTACCAACAAAACTTTGCAGGTAAATTCAAAGGAACTATGGGAGATGGAAACCCTGTGCTTGTCCCTCAATCTGTCTTTTTTCAACTTGCCCCTGAACTAGAACTGATTGTTTCACAACGGGCAGGATTTCTAATGGGTCCTTGGTTTACTTTTGGAGGTCAAAACACTCAAGCCTTTGTCTCTTTCTTTATAAACTTCCTATATACATTTTAAGAGGCCGCTGAAAGCGGGCTATCCTGTGTTTCATCAACAGATTTTTGATCAAACAGTTTCCCTAAATTGCGCACACTAGAAATCCAAAAGACTCCAACAACAAGAAAGACAACCGAGACAAAAGGCACACACGCACTAATAGAACCTACTCCAAATAGTAGAGATTGAAAAAGTAGGGAGCTCCCTGATTTTCCAAGACGTGATCCAACCCCATCAATGGCAGCTTTTCCCTTTAATCTTAAATCCGGATCTAATGGGATAAAAGCCATCTCTTTTGTCGCATCAAATACAGAGTATTTTGCAGCTTTACTCAAGATATACTGAGCAGCTCCAAAGAAGATGGCGATAGCTAGAGGTGTAAAGCCAAAAATCAGAGAATTGGAAACCTTGTGAAAAAGTAAAAATGAGAAAAAACAAACTCCGGTCACAATCATACTCAGCGGAGTTAAGAGAGCTGTTTTTGTCCACCCTAGCTTCGATAACCACTTAGGAATACACACAGAGGCTATAAGCGAGATCAAGCCAATCCAGGTAGTGATATTATTCATATAGTGATTAAACGCTGCAGGGTCTTGATAAGATCTATGTGTGATATCTTTCCAAACTACTTCTATCACATTGATAGAGAGGTTATAGGCAATGACTAATACAGCGATGTAGAGCAAATATTTTGACTCAAAAAGATAACGCAAACCCTCTTTCAGCTTCATTTTCTTCTTTTTGCCTATGGGCAATTTAACGGTTTGTAGAATTTCTGGATTATCTTTTGATATAGTGAGATTAATATATTTAAAGAAAAGCATCAAAAGAAACCCAGAAAAGAGGAGAACCACAGAAAAGATACGCAAAGAACTATTCCAGCTCGAAGAAAAGCTCGCCAAATAATTGGTAGAGACCCCTGCTACAAGAGCTGCTAGGTTTGAAGAGATACCGAGTAAACCATAAAAACGTTTTGACTGCTCTAGCTTAGTAACCTGATTAATAAAGCCCCAACACAAAACTCCCATCACCATCGTAGACCAAAGTTCTGCAAGGATATAGAAAAGAGTAAAAGACCAATATCGAAATAAGGCAATAAACCCCTCTAGCCCTTTTGGTAAATAACTGCTCAAAGTATCTGCTAGTTGGTGGGGATGAATAACTTCTTGCAATGGAAATAAAACCCATACAAAGAGTGTATAAAAAACAAGCAAGGTACTTGTAATCATAAAAAATATTTTTTCTAACGAGTATCGCTTCGAGAGTTTTGCAAATATATATGTCAGAATAATAGCACCGGGCAAAACCCCCCACACTTTGATATAGGGAAGCACTTTAGCTCCAGATGCCGTAATTACAATCGTGTCTTTAAGTACACGGAGAATACTGTAATTAAAACAAGCCAAAAACATCATAATCATCATAGGTATAAGCATTCTCTTCTCGTGCTTATGCACGGGCCAAAGAAAAGACTTGATGTAATTACCTTTTTGAGAGATTGACATTATCCTCCATTACAAACTGTTACTATATCATATAGTATAATATATAAATATGTAAAATTTTTTAAAAAGTAGTGAAAACTATTTATATAAAATATCTTTTACCCGATCTTTTTTTTCAAAAAAAATGTTTATCTGAGCAGGTCTAAATTCACTGAATACAGTCTTCTTTTTGAACGATTTTCTATCTTTATCCAAATGGGGGAT
>JAJACV010000031.1 GCA_022601335.1 Chlamydiota bacterium
ATCTTTGTTAATTTTCCAGGACCATGGATTAAAAAGGGATATGTTTCTGTATGACTATTGAAAACTTTATCCCCTTTAAATTCAATATCATCTCTCAATCTAGAAAAAGTTGTAAATAATTTACATTTGCTGTCTATTGTTATGTTTTTGAACGTATTTTTTTCTAACATTTTGTAAATAAGTCTTTGATCACTTTTTATATTTTCACTTTCTAAGTTGTTAGAAGTTATAAATTTTTGATAAAATTCTATTAATTTTTTAATCTTTCCCATAACAACACCAGGGCGCTCTCTTTTCTTCCTTTGTGTATTTTAATCGCCTTCACCCTCTCTTTTTTTATTAAAGAAACCTATTGTAAAAGTACTTTTGAATCTCAAAAATAGATTGTAAGCTGTTTTTGATAGAGCTACTCTCATATACGGTAAGGCGAAGTTTTCAAAGTTTAATCAAAAATCCTATTTCAAAATATATAAAGTGGGTATACCGAAAAAATAGAACCCGATAAAAAAAATATGGATCCCTCACAATTTAATATACAAGTCGATAAACTTGTAGCAAAGATGAAGCATTATTTGGTTACTCGCCTAGGCAAACTTTATACGCAAGTTTCTGACGAGGAAATCTTTGACGCTCTTTCTATGTCCCTTCGTGAAGAAGTAATGATTAATTGGTCAGCAGCCTACAGCACCTACCAAAAAAAGAATTCCCGTATGCTTTATTACCTTTCCATGGAATATTTACCGGGAAAAATTTTAGATAATACTCTCAAAAACCTAGAGGCGGAGAATTTAGCTAGAGAAGCCATCAAGAGACTCAATAGAGATTTTGATCATATTGTACACTGCGAGCGAGAGCCCGGTCTTGGCAACGGGGGTTTAGGACGATTAGCGTCTTGCTTTTTAGATTCTTTGGCTACTTTAAAAATTCCTACAATAGCTTACGGACTCCGATATCAATATGGAACTTTTGAACAAGAAATTTGTTATGGAAGTCAGGTAGAGAGACCCGATCGCTGGCTATTAAGAGCCCACCCTTGGGAATTTCGAAGAGACGATCATTCTTTTCAAGTGCAATTTGCCGGTAACTCGCAAGAATTACTTAATGAAGATGAAGGCTTTACCGAAGATCTTCATAATTATGAGGAAGTCAAAGCGATGTGCTACGATATTCCTATTGTAGGATATAGCAAAAAAAACGATTATATCGTTAGCACTCAGCGTCTTTGGTCAACAAAAGAATCCCCAAGAAATTTCCGTCTTCAAACGTTTAATGCGGGAAATCTAAATGAAGCTGCTGAGAATATGATTCTCACAGATGTACTTTATCCCAACGATAACCATGATGTGGGCAAAAGAATAAGACTTAAACAAGAGTATTTACTTGTCTCAGCTTCTCTACAAGATATTTTAGAAAGGCATCTTTCATGTAATCCTGACCTTAAAAACTTGCCTGATAAAGCGACGATTCAGATTAATGATACACACCCTGCTATGATTATTGCAGAGTTAATGCGTATTCTTATGAAAGATCATAAATTTAGTTGGAGTAACGCATGGGATGTGACCTCTCATTGTATGAATTTTACAAATCATACTGTGATGTCCGAAGCTATGGAAGAGTGGTCTACCAAACGCTTTCAGGCTCTTTTACCAAGACAGTTCGCTATTATTGTAAAACTCAACGAGCAATTCATAAATTCTCTACCTAAAGAGAAAAAAAACGAGGAATCTGTTGAGAAGCTTTCTCTTATTCATAATGATCAAATTCGAATGGCAAATTTAGCGATCTATGGATCTAAGCGAGTGAATGGAGTTGCCAATCTACATACAGAAATTCTTAAGGGAAGTATTTTTAAAGATTTCTACGAACTTTATCCTAATAAATTTTTAAATGTGACTAATGGAGTGACTCCAAGGCGTTGGCTATTCCATGCAAATCCCCTTTTAACAGAATTCATTAAAGAGCGAATTGGCGAAGAGTGGATGACAGACTTTAAGCAAATTGAACGACTGCATGATTTTGCTGAAGATACGTCATCTCAACAAAAATTTTTAGAGATCAAAGCTAAAAATAAAGAGCGAGCCTCTGCTTATATTACAAATTACAATAAAGAATTTCGCTCTTATGACCCCTGCGTAAAAGATATGTTCCCTCTGGGAAGTGATTCTTTATTTGATATGCATATTAAAAGAATCCATGAATATAAAAGACAGCTCTTAAAGCTCATTCACCTTATTATTATTTACCAAGAGCTTCTAGAAAATCCCAAAAGCCACCCGATTAAGCGAACTGCCATTTTTGCTGGTAAGGCAGCTCCTGGATACCAAAAAGCTCGAGATCTCATTTATTTAATTCATATTATTGCTCGCAAAATAAATCAGGACCCAGCCACACAAAACTCTCTTAGAATTCTTTTTATTGAGAACTACAATGTAACTAAAGCTGAGATATTGATCCCATCAGCTGACCTATCACAACAAATTTCACTCGCTGGAAAAGAAGCCTCTGGCACAGGAAATATGAAACTTGCCATGAATGGAGCGTTGACGATTGGAACAGATGATGGGGCGAATGTAGAAATGAGAGAAGCTGTAACTGACCCGTGGTGGCCTTTCTTATTCGGAGCCAATCGAGATGAAGTAGTCAAAAGCAAGAAAGAGATGAGCTATTACCCTACGGCCATTTACGAAAATAACCCGAAAATTAAAAAAGCCTTAGATACGTTTTTAGATAAAACTTTTGCTGAAAATGAGTTCGAAGAACAGATCCTCCATCAGTTCTATCACTACCTATTAGAAGGATTCAACCCAGATCCCTATTTGATATTAAATGATTTAGAGTCCTATTATCAAACTCAAAGAAAAGTCGAAGAGCTTTATATGCAGCCTAATGAGTGGGCTAAATTTGCTATTCACAATATGGCTTCAATGGCTCCTTTTTCTTCAGATGTTTCGATTCAAAATTATTCAGAAAAAGTGTGGAATATATCAAAAGAAGAGTTAGATCCCGCTATTCATTCTCAAGTACAAAGTGACTTTTCAGAAATCGATCAGTGCTACATAGGTCGCAATGGTCATCCCAAGTAAATTCGATTTAATTGAGTTTCCATTTTTGAAGTAAATTTTGATAAATACCTCTTTTCTTACACTCTTCTAATCCTCGATTGAAAAGTTTAATTAAGTCTTCGTTTTGATTTACAATGGTAATCATCCGAAGTCCTTCATTATTTAAAGGAGGAGAGGCTATTTTTAAGACTCTATTATACAAATTATTTACAAATGATTGCGCCTCTAAAAGACTCAATACAATGCCATCACTTTCTCCATAGCTCAAACCTTCCATTAAAAAAGCAGGATTTACAAAGGTGGAGATCACAATGTAGGGGTATTTTTGTACTATATAGAACGCATCTGAGTTAACAAGCACACCAACAATTTTACTATTAAATTGCTCCAGGCTTGTTAAGTTGGAATCATACGGAACCACTAAAACAGGCCCTGTTTTAAAATAAGTATTTGAAACAGAATAGGTTTCTGTTTCTTGATTTAAGGGATAAAGTGTCGATAAAATCCCTTGAAACCCACCTAAGCGCAAGCCCGAAAAGAGATTTTCAGATCCAGCCTGAGAATATTTTAAATTGACACCCTCAATTTTTGCGATTGCTTGCAGTACATCTACAGTAAAACCGTAAACGTTATCAGCCTGACCTCCCAAAACAGCAGGTGAAAAGCTAGGGTCAATGCCCACAGTATATGTTTTATTTTTAGAAAATGAGCACCCCGATAAAAGGATGGCAAAAAACGCTAGGAAAGTGAATAATCTTTTCATAATTTTATACTATTTATTAAAAGTTTGTTTATGAAAACGGATCTCACTAAAGTCAAGAAAAAAAAAGCCTTGGTACTCGCTAATTTCGGCGGACCAAGAGATATCAAAGAGGTAGGCCCCTTTCTTAAAGCCTTACTTTGTGACAAAGAGGTGGTAAGAACCTCTATGCCAGATTTCCTTCATAATTATATATTTTCAAGGATTGCTAAGAGACGTGCAAAAACAGTTTCTAAAGATTATCAAGGTATTGGTGGAAAATCTCCTATCTATGAAGACACTGAAAAAGTGGCTAATCAACTTAGAGAGCGAGTCGATATGCCTATTCTGACTTTTCATCGCTATTTACCAGCCACTCACACCGCATTCATTAAAGAACTCTCTAAGCTCGATGTAGATGAAGTCCTTGTATTCCCTATGTTCCCCCAGTTTAGCTATTCGACATCTGGAAGTATTGCGAAATGGTTCGACCAAAAACTTTCCAAACGTATTTCTACTCATATGCTATGGCTAAAATCTTATCCTGCTCACAAACCTTATGTTGATCTTTACTGCAATCGTATAGATCAGTTTATACAACATAATAACTTAAAATCTGACTCCCTGCTTCTTTTGTTTTCAGCCCATGGATTACCCAAAAAATTCGTTAAGACAGGAGATCCGTACCAAAGAGAATGTGAACAATCATTTCAAGCTATCTCCTCCTACTTTCCGCAATCCGTATCTCTTCTTTGCTACCAATCAAAATTTGGTCCAGGAGAATGGCTAAAACCTTATACAGTAGATGTGTGTTTAAACATTCAAGAGCATGCAAAGGGACGCACGAATGTGTTGTTTATTCCCTTAGCTTTTACATCTGACCATATAGAAACTCTATATGAAGTAGAAACAGAGTATATGCCTATGATCAGAAATAAGGGCTTAAAAACTTTTAGACTTCCTGCATTCAATCACGGTTTAGATTGGATTGACACCATTGAAAAACTTCTCAAAGACCCTTCTCTACTGAATAATCAAATGTTGATTCGTCACCATTAATATATATCGTATTTTACTAAAAAGAAGGATTGTTCTACTCTAATTCTGTTTTTTTAATAAAAAAAAGTTTTTTATTCTTATTTAAAAATATTTATAAACTGCTTCAACCTATTCACCTTTAAGGAGGCCCTTATGCCTTTTTCTTCGTATGGGCTACATGCACCTGGCTACAGAACACCAGGTATTGTTCGAGACACCTTTCGAATAGCACCTTCACTTTGCCACTCAGTTTCTGTAACTACCAAGATAAGCATTCGCGACTCGCCACCTGAACAAACTGCTGATCTCCTAACAAATACATGTACTCTACGGCTTCTACGTCCACAAGATGAGGAAATAGATGGAGCTCCTACCTACTCATTTTTACCCAATCAAAAATGTGACCTTCAAGTAAATATGGATCAATTCTTTGCATCAAAAATAAATAATCAAATGACACTGTTAGCTCTTCACAATTTATACGTAGACTCCTCTGGTGATTCTCTTAGAAATCTTCCCGAGATTAAGCTTCGATGCATGAACCCGAATCATCTTCACGAAATGAGATATGAAACAGTCGCTAGATCTTCTGATATCCCAGGTTATCAAATAACCATTCAGCCCCAAGTCAATCAAAGACATACAGCGATTGAAACCTTTTATATTAAAGAAACTATTTCATACCTTGGTTCTCATTGGAGTGATTCAAATGATTCAGACGCAAGTTCTGAATCCTCTAACGGTTCTAAAATAACAGGCTAATGATACCTAAACTCCCCTGTTTTTTGGATATCTTCTAAAAACAGCCTTATTTTAGTCCCTGCGAAAACTTTTTTGGCTCAACTGGTATAATAAGAGCTTCTGTTTCTATTTACAAAAATTCTGGCGACTTGCTACTCTCACAGGTTCTTAATTACTTGAATATGTCAGTTTTAAATGATTCCCTCTGTGTTGAAACTAAAGGACGGATCTGAGTTTAAGGGCTCATCACCTCAAAATTCCCAAGGGACTTATTTTGGGGAAGTCGTGTTTACTACAGGCATGACAGGATATGTCGAATCTCTTACAGACCCTTCATATATTGGACAAATTCTTTGCTTTACTTACCCCCTAATAGGCAATTACGGTGTTCCAGATAAAAAATACTGGGAGTCAAAAAAAATTCATGTAGCAGGCGTTGTTATTGGAGAGGCTAGCCATGAAGAAAGTCATTATGAGAGCCAGTCCCCCTTTTTAAAATGGTTAGAGAGTCAAAATGTTCCTGTAATAATGGGCGTTGATACCAGACGTTTAACAAAAACCCTACGAGAAGAAGGCTCATTGCTCGGTATTCTAACGACTGAAAAAGGGAAGCATTCCACATTTCACAATCCTAATGATGATAATCTGGTATCTAAAGTTACCATTTCTGAGAAAGCTACTTATGGATCCGGCTCGAAGAGAGTCATAGCGCTAGACTGTGGTATGAAAGAATCTCAGATGCGCTACCTTTTAGATTTTCCTATCGAAGTTATCCGAGTGCCCTATGATTACAATTTCTTAGAAGATGCTTATGATGGTCTGTTTATTTCTAATGGCCCCGGAGACCCTCAAATTTATTCCAAAACCATTGAGCATGTCAAACAAGCTCTCAAAAATAAAAAACCTATTTTTGGAATTTGTCTAGGGATGCAACTTTTAGCTCTGGCAGCAGGTGCAAAATCTTATAAATTACCTTACGGACATCGCGGACAAAATCAGCCTTGTATGGATTTGAAAACGAAAAAATGCTACATCACCTCGCAAAATCATGGCTATGCAATTAAGAAAGACTTACCCAATCATTGGGAAGCCTCGTTCATTAATTTAAATGATCATTCTGTAGAAGGGGTGCGTCATAAAACACATCCTTTTTTCTCTGTGCAATTTCATCCTGAAGCTCATGGAGGCCCTCTAGATACCCATTTCCTATTTGAGGAGTTTTATCAATCACTATGAAAAAGGTTTTAATTTTAGGTTCAGGAGGATTGCGCATCGGTCAAGCCGGTGAATTTGACTACTCGGGTTCTCAGGCAATTAAAGCTTTAAAAGAAGAAGGAATCAAAACGGTTTTAATCAATCCCAATATTGCAACCGTACAAACAGATCCTAGTATGGCAGATAAAGTGTATCTGCAACCTCTAAATCTAGAAGTCACAACTAAAATTATAGAACAAGAAAAACCCGATGCTATTCTGCTGGGCTTTGGAGGACAAACAGCGCTAAATTTAGGATTAGAGCTCTTTGATCAGGGTGTCCTAAAGCGACACAAAGTGAAAGTCTTAGGAAGCCCCATAGAGGCCATTCGTAAAAGTGAAGACCGAGAGCTTTTCAAAAATGTTCTTAAGGAAATCAATATTAAAACACCTAAGAGCGTCACTTGCACAAGTGTTGAGCACGCTTTAAGTGCTGCAGAAAAAATTGGTTATCCGATTATGGTCCGCGCTGGATACTCCCTTGGAGGTCTAGGAGCCGGAAAAATCACATCAGCAAGCGCTTTGAAAAAGAAAGCCCTCGAAACCTTTCAATCTTCTCCTCAAATTTTAGTCGAAGAGTACTTAATAGGTTGGAAAGAAATTGAGTATGAGATTGTCCGAGATCAAGCTGGCAACAGTATTGCTGTTTGTAATATGGAAAACTTCGACCCTATGGGTGTCCATACAGGAGAAAGCATTGTTGTCGCTCCGTCACAAACTTTAAACGATACAGAATATCAATTTTTAAGGACAACGGCCCTCAAAATTGTTCAACATTTAGGGATTATAGGAGAATGCAATGTACAATATGCATTTAACCCTAAAAATGGCGATTATCGCGTTATAGAAGTAAACGCGAGACTTTCTAGGTCAAGCGCTTTAGCTTCAAAGGCGACCGGTTACCCCCTAGCTTTCGTAGCTGCCAAAATCTCTCTAGGCTTCCAACTTCATGAAATAAAAAATAGTGTCACCGAGCAAACCTCCGCTTTCTTCGAACCTGCTTTAGATTATTTAGTCGTAAAAATTCCTAGATGGGACACTACAAAGCTAAAATCTGCAAGCAGGTCTATTGGTTCTGAAATGAAAAGTGTTGGAGAGGTAATGGCGATTGGACGTTCTTTTTGTGAAGCCCTGCAAAAAGCCATTCGCATGCTCAATATTGGAGCCAACGGTATTTCTAATTACCCTGATGAAATTGATGATTTAGAGGGTGAAATTCATCAACCCACAGATCGTCGACTATTCGCTATTTACCAATGGTTTTTGCAAGGTCATTCGGCCCAAGAAGCTCATAAAATATCTCATATAGATCTATGGTTTTTGAATCATCTAGAGAAGCTCTCACAATTCGAAAAACAACTTAAAAAAGAGTCTTTGACTACTGAAAATTTACGCAGAGCCAAACAACTCGGTTTTTCTGATAAAACTCTAGCTTGGTTCTTCGATAAAAACGAAAAAGCTATCCGCTCAGAAAGAAAAAAACATAAGATTCTGCCCTATATTAAGCAAATTGATACTTTGGCTGGAGAATTCCCTGCACAAACTAACTATCTTTATATGACTTATCATGCGGACTCTCATGATTTAACCACCTCCAAAAAACCTCCTATCGTAGTAATAGGATCGGGTCCTTATTGCATTGGCTCCTCTGTTGAGTTTGATTGGTGTGCAGTCAATACGGTTCGCACTTTAAGGTCTTTGAAAGAAAAAGCCGTCTTAATTAATTCCAACCCAGAAACGGTATCTACAGACTACGATGAATCTGATAGGCTTTATTTTGAAGAATTAACTTTAGAGCGAATCGCAGATATTCTGGATTTTGAACAAACGCAGGGAGTCGTTATTTCTGTTGGAGGGCAAATAGCTAATAATTTAGCCCTTCCTCTTGGAGAATGGAACTATCCTATTTTAGGAACTGCTGTAGACTCCATTGATCAAGCAGAAAATAGAGAGAGATTTTCAACGCTTTTAAATTCTCTTCATATAGATCAACCCGACTGGGTCAAGGCGGGCTCCTTATCGCAAGCTGAGGACTTTGTTAAACGTGTAGGCTTTCCTGTTTTGGTTCGCCCCTCTTACGTTTTATCTGGAGCTGCGATGAATGTCATCTATACTGCAAAAGAATTATACAAATACCTCTCTGAAGCCCTAAGACTCTCGCCTGATCACCCTGTTGTTGTCTCTCAGTTCATTCAAAATGCAAAAGAAATTGAAATTGATGGAGTTGCTCAAAATGGAAAAGTGGAAATACAAGTCATTTCTGAGCATATAGAGAATGCAGGAGTCCACTCAGGAGATGCTACTATTGTTTTACCTCCTCAAAGACTCTACTTAGAAACGATTCGTCGCGTGAAAAAAATTACCCGAAAAATTTGCTTAGCTTTGAAAATATCGGGGCCCTTCAACATACAGTTTATTGCTCAAAACAATGATATCAAAGTCATTGAGTGTAATTTGAGAGCCTCTCGATCCTTTCCATTTGTATCCAAAACAGTCGGCCATAATTTAATTGAAATTGCCACTAAAATCTTTCTGAAAAAGTATCGATCAGAAGCCTACCAAACGCTTGAATTAGATTATGTGGGTGTAAAGTCTCCACAATTTTCATATAGCAGACTTAAAGGAGCTAACCCTGTAGCTCATGTAGAAATGGCCTCAACAGGAGAAGTCGTGGCCCTCGGAGATGATTTATTAGAAGCTTTTTATGCTTCCTGGCAAGCAACAGAACAAAAAGTAAAAGGCAAAAAAATCCTCCTTAGTATTACGGGAGAACAGAAAGACAAACTGCTACCTTTTTTAAAACTCTTAGAAAATAAAGGATGGGAATTCTATGCTACTGAAGGCACCCATATTTTTCTTTCTAATCAAGGGTTGGCCGCTTTATTTCTCTATAAAATAAGTGAAAAAATAGAACCGAATGTAAGCTCTGCTATTACGAACCAATCTGTCGATTTAATTATCAATATTCCAAGTAAAAACAGTCAAGGGAACCAAACAGATGGCTACCAAATAAGACGAATGGCAATAGATCACCACATTCCTCTGATTACAAACCTACAAATAGCTCAATTGTTTTTGACTTGCCTATCACAAGAAAACACCACGCCCCGAGTGGTTAAATCGTGGCAGGACTTTCATGGGCGTTAAATCTGACTTTAGAAGCCGCATCATCAATAGATTCATTGATTTTCTCAAAAAAAAGGGCTACCCCAAAAAAAAATCTGATACAAACATTCCTAAAAAAATATTAGTTATTAGCACAACGGGAATCGGTGATACTCTTTGGGGAACACCCGCACTATCTTTACTAAAAAAAAAGTACCCGAATTGTCATCTATCTGTTTTAACCAGTCCTCTGGGATTTCAGGTTCTGAAAAACAATCCCGACATTGATGAGTGCCTCTTGCTTAAACGAGCAGGCCTTTCCCTTTTCTATCTTTTTTTTAAATTGAAGCGTAAACACTTCGATACTATTTTAGTCTTTCATATTTCTTTTAGATGGATTATTCCCTTCTCCTATTTTCTGGGCCCTCAAAAACTTATTGGCTTTAAAAGGCATGCAAAAAACTTTGCGCACCTTTTAAGCGAACCCTATGAAGTGGGTTTTAGACACCCTATTCTTCAGAGAAACTCTCTTATTGAGGCCTTGGGCGCTCAGGGAAATGACACTCAAGTAAGAGTCTACTTAACAGCTAAAGAAGAGGATACTGCCTCTCAATTTCTTAAAGATTACAAATTAGATAAAGCCCCCTTACTCATAGGTCTACAACCAGGAGCCAGTCAACTTTTTAAGCAGTGGCCTCTTAATCACTTTATTAAGCTAGCTCAAAAAATTAACTCTAAGATGGATGCGAAGATTATTATTTTTGGTAGTAAAGATGAAGTTTTGTTAGCTGAAAGTATACAAGCGATAACCCCCGTTACAATTGCGTCTGGAAAATTATCTCTGAGACATACCACGTCATTGATTTCCAAAATGCATCTTTTTGTGACCAACGATACAGGGCCTATGCACCTAGCACTTGCCCAAAAAATTCCTCTTGTGTCTATTTTTTCTCCTACCGCGCATGATCTATGCTGGCCTCACTTAGAAGCTCCTTGGTTTCGACTCATGGTCAAACCTAAAACTTGTGACGTCTGTATTGGACACCGCTGCAGAAAACCTTTTTGTATGGAGCAAATAACTCCTGAAGAAGTTTTTCAAAAAATGACTGAGCTACACACTTCTTACCTAGCTGGAAAATTTGCCTAAGCGCCTTTGCTTTGCCTTGTATTTTAAATCTTTCTTGAATAGACTCTTTCTTGTTTAGCCTAAGCAAAAAGGATTTTATGGCCCATGGGCAAATGAATACTTAAACTCTTAAAAATCAGATTATAAAAACTCAATGAAGCACTTAACATCTACAAAAAAATTTGATCTGCCCTATATCCTTAATTTGTTCCAATTGACCGACTCTTTGATAAAAAAGCCTGAGCCTACGTTACTATCTGGAAAAATTATGGCTAGTTGTTTTTTTGAGCCTTCTACAAGAACCCGTCTTTCATTTGAGACAGCGATGTTAAAATTAGGAGGGCAAACCACCAGTTTTGTAGACTATAAATCATCTTCCTCTTCGAAAGGAGAATCGCTGAAAGATACCATCAAAGTCATCTCAAGTTACGTAGATGTCATTGTTTTAAGACATCCAAAAGAGGGCGCCAGCACCTTAGCTACGGAAGTATCCAAGGTACCTATTATTAATGCCGGCGATGGCTTGAACCAACACCCAACTCAAACATTACTTGATCTGTATACCATTCACCAATGTCACAACAAACTTGAAGGGCTGCATGTGGCTTTATGTGGAGATCTCAAGCATGGTCGCACGGTTCACTCGTTTGTAAAAATAGCCTCTTTATTTGGTATGCGCTTATACTTCGTGTCCCCTAAAGAACTTGAAATGCCAAACGATTTGATTAAGGACCTGCGCCAACAAAATGTCAAATTTACAATACACCAGAATCTATCTGAAATACTCCCGAAGCTAGACATCTTGTATATGACTCGTATTCAAAAAGAGCGTTTTCAAAGCAATTTATCCTCTCATACCTACCCTAGCCATCATATTGTAACTAAAAAACTGCTCAAAGACGCTAAAAGTAATCTAAAAATTTTGCACCCTCTGCCAAGAAATGATGAAATTCATCCAGAGGTCGACGACACCCCTTTTGCATGCTATTTTCAACAAGCAGAAAATGGCCTTTATGTACGACAAGCCATTTTAGCTTTAACTTTAGGAACCAGCACATGACCACAAAAACACTTTCCGTATCTGCTATTGCAAATGGCTCTGTGATAGATCATGTCTTACCAGGTTTAGGGCTACGTGTTATGCAGCTTCTTAATGTTTCTCCTAGCCCGTGTCAAATCACTCTGGGAGTGAATCTAAAAAGTCAAAGTTATCGCCAAAAAGATTTGATAAAAATTGAAGATAAGGAATTATCAGATAAAGAGCGCTCCTATATTTCGGTGTTATCCCCTAGGGCCACTTTTAGTATCATCCAAAATTATGAAGTCATCCAAAAATATAGAGCAAATATTCCACCTATGGTGTCAGGACCCTTTATTTGTTTAAACCCAAGTTGCATTACCCAAACGGAACAAACAGCACACCTTTTCTCCACTAAAGTCGTTCATCGGCAAATAGGATTGACTTGTCAATACTGTGAAAAGACTTATTCTGAAAAAAACATTGGATTAATATATGATTCGCTTTCTCAATCAGTCTGAACTTAAAGAGACATACTCTTCTTCTAAAGACATCGAAATAGACGCCAAGCACTTGACTGTCATCCCTGCTTTAATTGACCCTCATGTGCATTTTAGAACTCCTGGAGAGAATCATAAAGAGGACTGGGCTTTTGCATCAAGAGCTGCTATTGCAGGTGGTGTCACGACTGTTTTTGATATGCCCAATAACGCCCCTCCTTGCATTAGTAAGTCATCTTTATTAGAGAAAAAAAAGTTGATCAATGAGCAGTTAAACCTCTCTCAAATTCCCTTACGCTATCATCTATTTTTTGGTGCTGAGGAAAACCATCTTGATGAAATTTATAAAGTTCATCCTGAAATTATAGGGATTAAAATCTACTTAGCTTCAACAACAGGGAATTTACTTATAAAAGATCCCCATGCACTAGAAAGACTCTTTAAAATATCGGAAGAGCTCGATGTAAGCCTTTCATTTCATGCAGAAAATGAGCCCCTACTTAAAAAACAATCTTCCATACACCCCTACCCTAAAGTGGAAGACCATCCAACAATGAGACCGAGGGAGGGGGCTGTGATGACAACATCCCATCTCATTGGTCTTGCCTCTAAATACCGTAAATCACGTATTCATATTTTACATGTGGGTACAAAAGAAGAGCTCCCCTTGATCAAGCAAGCAAAAAAAGAGGGCTTACACGTTTATGCTGAAACAACGCCGAATCATCTTTTCTTAAATAGCTCTGATTATTCAGAGCATAAAACTTACATGCAAATGAATCCTCCTATTCGAGACTCTGAGGATCAAATGGCTTTATGGGAAGCTTTAAAAGATGGAACTATTGATTGGATCGGAACAGATCATGCGCCCCATACACGAGCTGAAAAAGAAAAACCCTATCCGAGTTCACCCTCTGGAATCCCTGGAGTTGAAACACTTCTTCCTCTCTTATTAAACGCCGTACATGAGAAGAAAATTTCTCTGAAAAAAGTCATTGAGCTCACGCACACGAATATTGTCAAAATTTTCAAACTCAACTCTAATAAAGATCTTGTGTTAGTGGATCTAAATCTCTCACGAGAAGTTAAAAATGAATTTTTAAAGACAAAGTGTGGTTGGTCTCCCTACAATGGTTGGGAATTAAGAGGCTGGCCGGTCTATACTATCTTAAAAGATCAAGTATACCGCTGTCAAAATTTGGAGAACTTGTCTTTATGATAGAAGCATGGTGGCCCAAACATCCCCCCATTTATGATATTCATAAAAGCTATGCTGACAATTTAAGACATGGGCCTCGCTTTAATTTTACTATTCCCAAAAGAGAAAGGCCCCCTCAAGACGAATGGAGTTCTTTTTTAGGACATAACGTAGCCTCAAAAGTAGGCGTTCCAGCAGGTCCTCTTCTAGATTCCAAATGGACTCATCTTGCCTCAGAACTCGGTTATGATATAATTACCTATAAAACGATTCGATCTCAAAAGCACGCCTCGCATCCTCTACCTAACTGTCACTATGTTGACATTCATAATCCTTTAAATCCTAAGCAACTCCCTTCGCAGACAACGATTCTGACTCAAGAGCCTAAGCGGCTTTCTGAATTATCTATTACAAATTCTTTCGGCATGCCATCACAAGATCAAAAAGTATTACAAGAAGATCTCCCCTTAGCTATTAAGCATGTAATGCCAGGGCAAGTTTTAGTTGTTTCAATTACAGGCACTCCTTCAGCCCACACCTCTTTTATTGAAGATTTTAAAAATATAGCCCTTTTTGCAAAAGATTGCGGCGCTCCCATTGTGGAAGCTAATTTTTCGTGTCCAAATGTAGTTTCTAAAGAAGGTAGTTTGTTTTTAGATCCCAAACAAACTTTTGAAGTGGCTTCAGCTTTAACCCGGGCTTTAAATGGAATTCCATTAATTCTTAAGTTTGGAGTGTTCCCAAACAAAGAATTAATGAGGGAAGTTTTTATTGCTGCGGCAAAAGCTAAAGTACATGCTATTTCAGGTATCAACACCATTAGTATGGAAGTAAAAACCAAAGACAACCAACCCGCTTTGGGCCCAAATCGTCTAAAAAGTGGCATTTGCGGTTCAGCAATTTTTCCTATAGCTCTTTCTTTTATGGAGGATGCCGTCAGTATTAATCAGCAAGAAAAGTTAAATTTAACACTCATTGGAGTTGGAGGGGTTATGAAACCTGGTGATATAGACACCTTTTTAGAGAAAGGAGCCGATTGTGTACAAAGCGCCACAGGTATGATGTGGGACCCTCTATTAGCTCTTCGCTACCACTCCATTCACAAAAAAAATAAATCTTTATGAGCTCTCTTACTGGAAAAGTTCGCTTTAGCCCCAGCGATTACGATACGTTTGATCAGATACTAAATAAAACTAGTTTTCGCAATCTTAATGAACCTAAGCCTTTTGCTGCTGATTGCAAAACATAATTGTTTATTGAAGGCATTTTTTCAAATCTTAATATCGAAGGAAGAGTACAAATACTTCCTAAAAAACCCACTGAATCAGAACACTTGTCTACATTTAAATGGCTATTTACAAACCTTCCTCCTTCTAAACAAGATCTTCTGATATCAAGCCCACTCGATATGTTTTGTTTTTCTGATGTTTTTAAAAAGGCTCTTAAAGATTCTGTAAGCTTCGATACTTCCATGTGGCCCAAATATGAAATCATCTCGAGTACAGCTCTAGATGAAGAAGGTAAACCTTATATTATCAAACTATCCTTCAAAGATACTCCTCGTTTAACAACAAGCCGGTTCTAGCAAAAAACTAAGAGTTTTTAAAGTCATTTTGACTTACTAATCAACCGCATCTCTTTTCAAATAAATAGGCTGACAATGTGTTTCTTTTAGAAAAAAAGTAGTCACAATAAAACAGATCAAATAGCAGATGGGCATGATAATCAAAGCATTTCTAAATTCATGCATTGTGTAAACTGGATTTTGTTGGCTTATAGGTGTTGATTTGCTCGACCAATTTAAAATCATACCTACAAGCGGTTGAAATATAGCTCCGCCTAAAACAACAGCCATATTATTAAATCCCATAGCTGTCGCCAATATGCTTGGTTTATTAGTATCTTTGATAACGGCAAAAGTTAAGATTTGAGAACAAGCAGCCAGCCCCAAGCCAAACAAGAGTACATAACTCGACCAGAACGGTATTCCAGGAATATAAATAAGAATAAAAGTAGAAACGAATCCGAGTATTGCAGCTGCTATGAGAGGTGCTACTCTACGTTTAATACGTCCGGATAGCCAACCAAAGAAAGGACTCCCCAAAGCAACTCCTATCCAAATGGCACTTAAGCTTGTGGAAGCTACCTCATTAGACACATTGAATTTAGTAATTAAAAAAGGCCCTCCCCAGAGAGCTGCAAAAAGAGTGATAGGCCCCCACGCTGTAAAAGCAGAAAGTGCTGACCACCAATTTTGGCTCTTTTTAAAAACGCCCTTAATACTTTCCATAATTTTGGGTGTCTTTACAAGACTTGGACTACACTTTTCGGCAGGGTAGTCCCTTACAATTAACCAGACTAAGAACGATAAAACAATTCCGGTAAATCCAAGAAAAATAACCACCTTTCTCCATCCAAAGAATCCAACGGAAAGAGCTAGAGGAAAAGCTCCTCCGAGGGCTCCTATCGCAGCAAAAAACTGAGCTAAGCCTGCCAAGAGAGCAAAGTGGTGTGGGTGAAACCAAAAAGCTGAAACGACTAAGACCCCTGTAAAAGCAAAAGCGGAACCAAACCCTATTAAAAACCTTGATAAAGAGGCCCATAACAAGGAATGGGCACTTCCAAAGAAAAAAGTACCTATAACACAAACTAAAACAGCGAAAGTAATGAGCAATCTCGCTCCAAAACGGTCAAATAAAAGGCCCGCTGGCAGTTGCATAATAGAATAAGAGTAGAAATAGCAGCCCGCCATTAAACCGAGTTCTGCGGAATCTATATTCAAGTCTCTTATTAAAGGAAAAGCCATCACACTTGGAGAAACCTGAAGACCCATTTCATAAAGCAAAAACAAGACCGCTAAGACATAAATACCGATTGCCTTAGCTAAAGAGTAGTTTGGGTGTTCATGAATATTCATAATTTAGTACTTTTGAGGCGATTGAAAATGGTTAAACCAATCTTCAGGATTTTTAAACCAAAGATCGACACTTTGCTTTTCCTCAAAAGTTAAACATCCTTTTTTAGTAGCATATTCTGTAATTTGCTCCCCTTTAGCTAAAGTGATTCCCTCTACTCCAATTTCTTCTAACGTTTTTAGAGCTTTAGGGTTTTCATAGCTCGTCGTGGCTATTATATAGTGTACAGTCCCTTGGGCTGCGCGAATAGCTTCCACATTCGCCTTCACACTTTTAGCTGTTGAGATATGGTCTTCTATAACTAATACATTATTTTTTGTATGCAGCGAACCTTCAATTTGATTTTCAAGTCCATATTCTTTTGCTTTTGAGCGTACATAAACAAAAGGTAAATCAAGTTTGTGAGCTAATAAAGCACCCATTGGAATAGCTGCTGTAGCTGTTGCTGAAACCATATCTAGGGCTTCTAAATCTAGAGATTCTTTAAGAACTTCGCAGTAAATTTCAAGAAGCCTTGTCCTTACTTTTGGGTATGAAATGAGCTTCCTATTGTCTAAGTAGATCGGACTTCTTAAACCTGAAGTATAGGTAAAGGGCGGGTTGAATTGAAAATTAATTGCATTACATTCTAACAAAAAGCTAGAAATTTCCTCTGAATAATCCATCTGCTGACCTCTCTGTAAAATTAAGTTGTGTAGAATTTTTCATATCTTATATGGTCAGCTAGATTATCAACAGTGTATATAGAATTCAATTTATGAGAGGATACACTTTTATCATTATGTTCCAAACATTAAGAAAAATACTTAATATTTTTACATTTTTTCTGTTAGTAACAGGCGCTATTTTTTTGGGAATTCTTGGTTTTTTTAATGTGGAGGCCCTAAAGGTATTCATGGGAGCACACGGGAGCCGCTTCGCTTACTGTACCATTGGGTTATTTGGTCTCTACGGCATCCACCTCTTTATGGAATACAGCAAAGTGCTGTTAGAAAGTAAATCGCAGAACGAGCTTTCACAACATTCCATTGACCACGAAAGATCCTATGAAGATTAAAAAAATCGGTAACTTAACAGGTTTAAAGTCATAGAGTTTGTATAAAATATTCAAAACCGTCAAAGCAATCAATGCCGGATAACAGATATTTACAATCGGCCCTACCATTTTGAAAATTCCTTCAAAACCTAAATTAGAGAAGAAAAAGGCTGCCACAAGAGTCAAAGTAATACAAATTCCGTAAGGCACTTTCTTTTGAAAAAACTCTTCAAAAATAAAGTCTGAAAAAACAGAAACAAGGGTAATTATTGTAGTCAAACACGCCAAAGCGAATGCAACACCCATGACCAAACCAATTTTTCCACCTAAAACTTTAGTTCCGACAGCTCCCAAAAGAGCATCTTTTGAAAGACCCCGAAAAGAAATGCTATTAAAGGCTCCTACATAACTAAATCCAAAATAGACTAATGCAAGTAATAAGCCTGATAAACAAATAGATTTCATAAGCATAGGAGGAACTCCTCCATTTTTTGACGCATAGTCCTCATCTTTTTTCAAGCATCCCAAAACCGTGGTTGCAAAGAAAAACGCTGCTAAGAGGTCCATCATTTGATAACCTGTTGTCAAACCGTCAATAAAAACTTTTGAAGAACTTATACTCGTTGTAGCTATTTCTTTAGGTCCTATAAGTCCTTTAATAATGATTATGGACAAAAAAGTGAGTAATATAGGCGTTAAGACCTTTCCCAAAATATCGATAAGTCTACTTTTTTTGATGGTCTTAAAAAAGACAAGAGTACAGGCACACGAGCTAAAAAGAACCAGCGGCATCGAACCTAAGTGAGGTTTTAAAGTAGCAAATGAAAGCGTGATACACCTGGGAATCCCTGCAAAAGGCCCTATAACAATCATAATAAGGCTAATTAAAAAAAAGCCTGGAGCTTTCCCTAAACGGTAGAAAAATTCTTTATAATTTCCTTTAAAAAGGAACATGGCAACAAGTCCAAGCATTGGAATCACAATTCCTGAAGTCATGAGTCCTGAAATTGCAAAAAGGTTTTTATTAGCTGCTTGCGTTCCAACTAGCAGAGGGAAAATTGAATTCCCGGCTCCAAAAAACATTGCAAAAATTGCAAATCCTACAGGTACAAAACTAGCTTTTTTTCTTATTAGCTCCATATAATCCTCAAAAAAATTAGACTATGAGCCCTTGTAAATAGGTATTACAGGACAATAATTAGTGAAACCAGAATCAGAGAGTCTGATGCTTGGTATTTAGAAACAAAAATAGATTTAGATAATGATTTAAACATACTATCTCAAATTATAATCTAAAGGTAATATACCATAGAATTCAATATTTGACAAATTATTCCAATATAGATGCTAAGACCTCAATTTAAAATAAAAATGTGACACCCACAGGGATTTTATCGTTTTCTGGAGCAAAATAAACCACTCATATGAAAATCTTTCTAGTAAAGTAGTCGAGGCTCCGTTATAGTATAGGTACTCTTTTTGTGTATTTTTTATTCAAAAGGGGTGGCGATACATCAGTTCACTTTTACTGTATTGTTAGAACTTTAATTTGTGTTGTTAGTTATTATTTTTTATTAGGAGTCCAATCATGGCAAAGAAGTTATATGTCGGAAATTTACCACATCAGGTAGATGACGCAGAGTTACAAAGTATTTTTGAATCACACGGATCTGTTCTTTCAGCACAAGTTATTGTTGATCGCGAAACACGTAGATCAAAAGGTTTTGGTTTCGTTGAAATGTCTTCAGAAGACGATGCTCAAACAGCAATTGATGCTCTGAATTCTTCAGATCTTCATGGCCGTCCTTTGACAGTCAACATTGCACGCCCAAGAGAAAATCGTCCTAGCGGCGGCAATGGCGGCGGATTTAGAGGAAATGGAAACGGTGGCGGAAGACGTTACTAAGCGATTCTAGAACTCTCTAGTTCATATGGCCATACTTCGGTATGGCCTTTTTTTTGTCTTCAGTTTAAGCTACATTAAATTCAAACTACCCCCTTTATTTTAATGCCCTCCTTATCATTTTCAGAAAGAGCTGAGCATGTAAAACACCCTAAGCTAAAAAAGCTTTTTCACTTAATTGAAAATAAAAAAAGTAATTTGGCTTTATCTGCAGATATCCCCCAAAAAAAAGATCTGTTAGAGTTAGCTGATACAATGGGTCCAGAAATTTGTATTTTAAAAACGCATATAGACACCTTAAATGATTTTGATTCCTCCTTTATAAAGGACCTTAAAGCACTCAGTGAAAAGCATGATTTTTTATTATTTGAAGACCGAAAGTTTGCAGATATTGGAAACACGGTTCACCTTCAATACCACGAGGGTATTTACAAGATTTCATCTTGGGCAGATATTATTAATGCCCACCCCATTGTAGGACCTGGAGTGATTAAAGGACTTGAGGCTAAATCTGAAGGGACGCTTCTTCTTTTACTAGCTCAGATGAGCTCAAAAAACAACTTAATGGATGCAAGCTACCAAAATAGTGTCCTTAAGCTTGCTGATACCTATTCAGACAGTGTTTCTGGATTTATAAGTATGAAAAAAATTTCAGAAAATCCAAATTTTATTCACATGACTCCAGGGATTCAACTAGAAGAGGGACATGACAAATTTGGTCAACAATATCGCACACCAGAACAAGCCATCACTAACGATCAAACAGATATTATTATTGTGGGGCGGGGTATTTATGGATCTTCAGATCCTCTAAAACAAGCCAAACGGTACAAGCAGGCTGCCTGGGAGGCCTATTTAAAACGTTTAAACGCTTGAAGCTTGCTTTGTTAATGCTTCCAGTTTAGGGTACAGTTCCTTTGCAGATCTTTCTATATTATAGCCTTTTATAAAGGTTTGATACCCACTTTCTGAAATTTCCTCTACCTCTTTAGGATGACTCAAACACCAATCAATTTTTTCGTCGATGTTTTCCAAATTAAAGGAAATATAGTCTTCATTTTCTTTAAGTTCTTCAAAGGGTAGGAGGTGTATGGGTCGAATAGAATCGTGAGCTAAGAGCAGCGCTTTTGCATTTAGTGTATATAAATGCCTAAAGCTACCTTCTCCATAGCCTGGAACATTAATAGCTATTTTCACTCTTCTTAAATAATAGATATAATTATGTTGATTGTTTTTCAAATCGACTCGACATCTACTTTGATAAGGCATCACTTTTTCATAGACTTTCGGACGAATTTCATGCGTTTGAAGACCCACACAGTAAGATAGATCAACTATCTTGGTTAGAGTCTTGTCTTTAATAATATCAAGAGGATGTGAAGTCTTACTAATAACATTGAAGTCTTTTAAAAACTGCGTATGAGGAGCATTTTTTATTCTAGGGATCTGTGGCATATTGAATCGATAATAGGTATCAAAAGAACCGCTAGCATGGGCATCAAAAAAGATTTTGGGTTGGGTACACGCTATGAATTTTTGATCTGAGAGGGGGGCATAATCAATTTCAGAAGACCACGTTTGGTATATCACCAAATCATACTGTGAGTCGTTCTCATTAAGATATTGAACCAAATCTACACATTTATAGTTGATCCATCCCCATGCCCTTTGATATTCAAGCATTCGAGTGAGATACTGAATATTACAGCTTCTGTCTAAAACGCATAGTATTTTTAGAGGGGTACTTTGATTCTTTCGGTTAAGAAAAGAATACAGTCGATACTGAGAGTAATGCTTTAGCTTTTTTTTTCTTTTATTCAGCCTAGAGCAGGTTTTTTCAAAAATATCGGAAGGATAGCGGTTGAAAATTTTCATAATATAAGATACAAACCAGGCTTACTTTTTTACTCATTATGATGAACCTCATGTTTTTTCACAATTTATGAATATTTGGGCTCTAGCAGATTTACACCTCTCTTTGAGTTGTCCTGACAAAACAATGGAAGTTTTCGGCGAGACTTGGTCTAAATATATGGAACGAATACAAGAAAATTGGCATCGCTCTGTACAACCAGAAGATCTTGTTTTGTTACCAGGTGACATTACTTGGGCGAATACTTTGGAACAAGCTACAAAGGATCTTTTATGGATAGACCAGCTTCCTGGGAAAAAAATCATGATAAGAGGGAATCACGATTATTGGTGGCAATCACTTGGGAAAGTAAAAAAAATTCTTCCTAAAAGCATTTTTGCTATCCAAAATGACGCTTTAAATTTAGATAATATCTCTATAGGAGGCTCTAGACTCTGGGATTCTCCGGACTTTAACTCAAGTGAGATCATTGATTTTAAACCTAATCCAAAGGCAAATCCAAAAACTATTGTTCCGACTTCAGAAGATAATGAAAAGATTTTTAAAAGAGAGCTTCACCGTCTTGAGTTGAGTTTAAAACAAATGGACCAAAATGCTCGTTTAAAAATTGTTATGACCCACTATCCTCCAATTACTTACGATCTAAAAACAACCCTTGTTCATGAATTATTACTCGATTTTAAAATAAATATTTGTGTATTTGGACATATTCATAACATTATCTCCACCCCACCACCTTTATTTGGCGATAAGGATGGAATATCTTACTTTTTAGTAGCAGCTGACTATTTAAAATTTGAGCCTTTAAAAATTGAATCCCTTTAATCAAAATTTGTTTTAAATTGTACAGAATGAACAACAAGCATAAAATATAGCCTAAAAAAGCGAATTTTATGGTTTCTGTTCAGACTTACTCACACTTAGAATCTTCTCAGATTCAGCTCGATCATTTGTCCCCAAGTAAAGAACTTCCTGTATCTTCTTTAAACAATACTTCTAGCTCTATAAATGAATCGGCACAAAAACAACCCCCTCCTCCTCTTTCGGAGATAGATTGTTTTGAGCAAGAACTTCTACAAAAATACTCTCCTCAAGTTGTGAAAGCTCTTTTCAATAACGTAAGAAAACTCAATATTAGAAGTTTGACAGCTGGAGACCGCAAACGCTTTGAAATATGGTGTCACTATTTTGAAATAGAATCTAAATTTCGTAAAAAAATTTATGGGACACAATCTCCAACAAAGCGCCTTCTTAATCATTTTCTAAAATATGCTCAACCAGATGTGTACTATCGATTACATTACAAATATTCAGGGCTAAGCCTTTCGCATGAGCATATTGATACCTTTGAAAAAAATGTACAAACTCTTTTGAAATATCTCCCTGAATTGATCAGTACTTTTGGTGAATCTCTTTGTCATCGCTCTTTAGCCTCATCTAGTATAATCAGCAATGAGGTAATCGTTGGATTTGAGACTCTTTTAGATATAGAGGATATTAAGAACCTCATTCGCTTTACCTTTAAAAATGAATTATTTGTCAGGGATTCCATCGACAACCATTCAAAAGATAAACTAGAGTTAGAAGTTGAGATTTTAAAAGAAAAATTATCTCTGATTAAAAATCATCAAATTGCTCAAGAATTATACACTAAGCTTGCCTTAAAACTTGAAAAATACAAGTGGTTAAAATCTCCTTTTCCAAAAAGTGTCATTCAAAAGCAAGCAGAATTATTTCAAGTCAGTAGGTGGGGTGAATCTTGGGCTGAAAAGCAAGATAAACTAGTCCCTATACCTGGCTCTGGAGCCAATTCTTCGGAAGAGCAAAAGACTCGAAATGTGGTCTATTTTTTAAAAAGCCCTGAAATTGAAAACCAGAATGTGGCTGTTTTTAAACACGCAACCGTAGCTGCTGCAAAAGAAGCATTGGTCTATGATGCAGCCCTCATTTTTGGTTTACATAATGCTTTAGTTCCTACGAAACTAAAAAAAATAAAAGATAAATTTGGAAGTATACAAGTCTTTCAAAAGGGGCTGTCTTGGACTGATTTTTTCAAGTCCACTGAAAGTTCTCCAAAATCTGTAGCCAAATCAGAACCGCTTCCTTATACAATTGAACAAAATTCATCTTTAAAAGCTCAGTCGGCTCCTGGACTGATTGAACCTTCTCTGCGAGCTGAAGGCAAAGAAAAGCCCCTTGACCTTCAAATGGATGTGATTAATAAAATTTCCATGGAAGACTTTTTAAAGGCGGCTCTAGCTACCCTGATTTTTGGAAACAGAGATTTACATGCAGGAAACTTCTTTTTCATGCCAAAAGAAGAGGGTGGATACTCTATCGTTATTTTTGATAACGAGGATTGTTTTCACAATACCAATTATCTTTTAACAGATAAAAATGGAGATCATCACCTGCCTATTCGCAATGCTTTTTTAAGTTTTCCTCAGGCAGATGTTATTTTTAAAGGTGAGCTTAAAGAAAATCTAGTCAAATTTGTAAACAGTTTTAAGGGACGGTTTGACAAATTTGTAAATTACCTACAATCTCCATCAGGGCAAAGTGTTCTAAACAAAATCCCCAAAAAAGACTTTAATAACCTGCATTTAAATGCTTTTAAAGACCGTATTGACTGTGTTATAAATTGTCTCAAATCTGAAAAAGAGTGCTCTTACCGTGATTTAGTAAATACCACATTTCCCTTATATCCAGCCTTCCTTGAACTTACAAAACTGCTCTACTCTAACTTTGCTGAGATGATGGTAGGCTACCACTCTGCTGAAGATCTCTGTGAAAAGGCTGTCAAGAAAGGTCTTATGAATACGGATAAAAAAGCAGCCTTCCTAAAAAAACTCAAACAATATGAAAATAAATAAGTTACAATAGCTTGATTTTTTCTACCGGAACATACCCTTTTTCGTTTGAAGAAGATTTCACCTTAATCCACTTTTTATCCGCCGATAAACCTAAAATTTTCACCTTTTTACCAGCTGGTTCCAAATCATCTTTAACTTCTTTGTAATGATGACCCGCATCACAGCGTAAAAAGGTGGGGTAAATTACAATAGCTGTGAGGGTATTTGCTTGTTTTTGAAAATAGAATGCTAAATTAAAGAGGCATAACATCAAGAGCATACTGAATGAAATGATCTGGAGAGGTTTTTTTCTAAACCAAATAAACAACGACATGAAAGTAAACGTTGTCATTGTTAGTAAAAGAGTGAGTAAGTTTTTCTCAGGGTTTGAGAGTTGAAAATTGAAGAAAGTAGAGATTGTATCCCCTTTTGTTAAAGAGGTTGTCTGCTCTAGAGCTGTTATGAGATTTTGTCTTATTTTCAAATCCCTTGGAGCGAGTGCCCTTGCTTTGTAGTAGTACCATACGGCCATTCCTTTTTGATCCAGCTGATAATAACAATTTGCAATATTGAAATAGAGTTTAGCATCCTCTGCTTCAATACTAGAGTAAAGCTTAAGCGCCTGATTGAAAAGTCTTTCTCTTTCGTCAAACTGATCGGCTTGTTCTCCCTGGATATAATTATCATAGGCGTCTGTAAGAGAATCTGTAAAAAGAGTCCCGGCTCCCTGAAGAAGTATAATCAATAATAAAAAGACTCTTTTTATATTCATCGTTCTCCTATTTGCTTAAACAAAGCTTCTGCAGCTTTTTGACTCTTCTCAAAATCAAATGTTTTTTGGCCTGAAAATAGCTGGTCTTGAATTTGAGTTAAAAACAATTGAATTTCCCTAATGACACCGTGAGAAGGTAGTTGATCAAGCGATCTATCCGTCGTAGCTAAGCCTCGTTCCTTTAATCTCATTTGAAATGCCTTTTCAAGCAATAAGTGATATTTTTGCAACTGATCTTTATATTTGAAAGCTTCTTGCAGTATCAATAGACTTGGATGACGAACTTTTTTAACAATAAATCGCTTTGCAAGAAGTTGAATAACAAGTCCGACTAATAGAAAAATAAAAAATTGTGGTCTCATAGAGAAACGGCTACGGGCGTCTTGTGACTCAATAGAAGAGAGAGGAAAAACGCCTGCTATATCTATTAAAGCAGGTTTTTTATCTTCTATGATTTCTCTTGCAGGCTCTGGAGGAAACGCTTCAGCTAGTGGCACAATAGGATCACTTATTTCTATTGATTCATGTGATGCTGAAGGAAGGCCTATAACGTGAATCGGGATACTTTCACTTTTAATTATTTTATACTCTTCTGTATCTGGATCAAAAAATGAAAACTCTAAGGGAGGAATTTCTTCTATTCCCTCTTTCATAGGTCTCAAATCAAATTTAAAAATTTTTTGACCTCCCTCTTTTTTACCTGCAGGCGGTAAATCGCTCAATCTGAAATTTTCTTTGATTTGTTTTTGTTTACTGAAAACTGGCAATTTCAGGCTGTCAATTTCTTCTCCTGAAAAAGCTATTTTTAGTTCTAATTTATCCCCTACACACACTTCCTGATCAGATACAATTTCGACTTTCATATGAAAATTACCAATAGCTCCATTGAATGAATTCGGACAATTCTCAATTGGGAAAGAGGCTACAGTAATCGTAAGAGGTTCGGCTGTTGCCCGCAGCTTTGGCTTTTTATATACTCGTCTAGAGAAAAAATCTTCTTGATAGGCTAAGCCTTCAATAAAGGATCCTTCGATCTCGTAACTACCTGGTGATTTAGCTTCCAGCTCTTGAGAAAATTCATACACAATGGAACTCCCTCTTCTATATTGACGAACTTTTCTTTCTCCAACTTTACTAAATCCTTCAGGACATAAGAGAGGCAAATAATCCTGTGTTGGCTCTATTAAAGATTGCAAAGATAATCGATAGCACGCTTTAAGTCGCTGACCTGGATACAAGACTTTAGGTCCTTGAATTTCTCTATCTAAATGAAAACCAGCTCTCATCTCAGTCCCATAGACTTGGTAGGCTGTAGAGCTAGATTGGTACATTTTACTACCTACTTTCACAGAAATAGGAGGCAGCTTATACGTTCCTTGCTTTTTACCAGGGGTTTCAAAGCAATAGCATGAAATAACTTTGTGAGATTCTGATCGTCTCCCATTAACAATAGAGACGGCTGTTTGCTTGCCTTCACTAATGAGCTGAACTTTTAATTTATCTTGATCACATACAAAAGAATCTTCGTCTACAGATTCCTTATCTGAGTGAACAACAATAATTTTCCCCGTTATCGGTTGTTCTTCAGATGCCAAATCACTATCTATCTCTACTTTAAGATCCACTCCATTTAAAAAAAATGGGATAAACAAGAACAGAAAAATAAAACGCAATTTATTTACCATGGTCGTAGCCCTTGTTTTGGGGTCTGTGAATTTTTAGGCCGAACTTGATCGTCTTGTTGCATTTCTTGTAGCGCCTCTAAAATTTCCTGCATAGAGCTTTCATCATTCGCTTCCATTGTCTCTGTATCTACCTCAGAAGCTCCCGCCTCTGCTTTTTCCTCTGACTGACCTGTACTTTGACTTTCTTGATCTTGAGTATCCCCGTTCGAAGAATTTGAAGCATCTTTTGATGAGTCACCCTCAGATTCTCCTTTATAAGCCTCAAGTGCTTTTTGCCAATACTCAATAGCTTTTTCTTGTTTTTTTGAAACTTTGTTCCACGCTACGTTTTCTTCAGAAAGTAACAGCTCTGCTTTTCGAGCGGATTCATAGCCTGCTTTGAAAAGCCGAACGATTTCGTTTTCGGTCTGAGTATGCTCTTGCTGAGTCGATCCCTTTTCTTCTTCTTTAAAAGTCTCTTCAAAAAGCTCTACAGCAGCTATGGGGTACTCTTGACTCTCTTTTGCCAACTCAAAATAGGCTTTTCTATCTTCCTCTTTATGAGTCTCTAATTCATTCGACTCTTGAGAAAATTCCAAGGATAATTTTTCTTCTTTAATTCCAAGACTTAAGATTTCTTTTGAGTTTAGTTTTTTATCTTTGAAGTTATGTATCATTCGATCTAAAGCATAAGAAGTACTTTTCATTAGAACACTTTGAGCTTCTTTTTCAAAGGCCCCACTTACAGCTGTTTTCAGGAGATTATCCAAATGAGTAAAACGATTTTCAAGATAAGAAAGTGTTTCTTGATAAGATTCAGGGTCTTGCAAATCTTTTTTTAAGTCTAAAATTTCATTATTAGCTTGGCAAAGCTCTTCATAATTTGACCATTCAAATAAATCTTCACTTAAAAAAGGCAAATACATAGATTTTAATTTACTGAGTTGAGTAGAGATAAAATGCTCAAAATTCCAATTGATCAATAGTTTTCGAACATGGCAAGCGACTTCATTTTGACTGCCAACTCCTATAAGTTGTTGTATTTTTGGGATCCCCTCCAAAGCGTACTTAATTTTTTTATTTTTCAAGTCGTCATAGGAAAAGTTGTTTTGAATTTCCAACCGATTATGCAGTGCAAAAAACTGATACCCAACTTCTTTTATTTCTTTTTCACCTAAGATTTTTGCTTGATCCAGTCTTTCATAGAGCTTATAAAGAATTTCTTCTGGCTCCACTTTTGCCAATAAATAGAGATAATAATCTTCTGAGAGTTTGTCTAAAGAGGGGTTGCTCTCTTCTTTCAAGCGCCCTCTAAGCCTCGCAATCATTTGCTGAACCAAATTAAGATCTTTGACCTTTTTAAGTTCATCTAATTGAGCAAAAGTTTTGCTATCTCTTGAGGGATTTTTATAGGCTTGAATACGTTCATTTTGATGTAGAGCTATTCCATAAGCCACTGAATTATAATGTTGAATTTCCTCTGACAACGCATCTGAATAAGCAGATGTGAGTGACGAGTCCAATCGATTTTTAATCGCTATCTTTTCTGTTAAACAATGCTCCAATCCATCCATCTCATTTTCAGCTAAGTTCATGAGAAAAAGATCTAGCTTTGCTTTTGCTTGCTCAAGACGACTTTTTTGTAGATCTCTATCTTTCAAGTAATCCAAAGAAAGCCTATGTCTGTAATTGGCTTGGTCATATAAGGCACGGAAAGTACTTTGTTTTGCAAAGCGATCGTCTTGCTGCTGAGCTACATGATCTTTATTTTGTACATCGGCCTGCGCAGATTCGTATTCGTTGTTGATTAGTTCTTCTAATCGAGACCAGTACGGAAGATTTGTTTTTTCTTTGAGATACTCTTTCATAAGAAGGTATTTCTGAAAATCTTTAGGAAGATCTTCTGCCAGATAAGCATCTAAAGTAAAAATTCGTATATTTATTTGCTCAAGGAGCTTTTGAAGCCCTCCAGAAAATGTGAGAGAATCTAAACTCACTTTCAACTGTATTTTTTTTAACTTAGAATGCAATTCCTTAAACGAATTTTTTAAATCTTTGATCTCGTCAGGTATTTTGGCTTCTTTATCCAATTCTGGATACTTAAGCTCCTGGTACAATTGGGCTGTGTTTACAGCATCTTTTAAGTTTTGCTGGGCAAACTTAATAGAATTTAAAGGTTGATCTACATCTAAATTATCTAAATTAAAATCCGCAAACCCAAGATAACTTAAAGTGAGATTATACTGAATGCGTTGAATAAGATATTTTGGTAAATGCTCTTCGTTCGACATCACTGTTGAGAACAAATCAATTGCTTTCACATATTCTTGATTTCCAAGATGCGCAGATCCCAAGTTGTAGTTTAAAATATCCTGCTTAATTCCAAGTTTTTGTTCTTTTAGCAGCTCTTGATAAGCTTCAATTGCTTTTGAATAGGCTCCTGCTTCAAACAATTTATTAGCTTTTTTATTTAAATCGACCTCCCCTGAAAAGGCTAGATGAGTACATAAAATTGCTGCAAAAAAAAAGTTTCTATTCATCTAATATCACCTGTTTTTTTACGGGTATACATGGCATCAATAATTCAATTCCCAATAAAAGAATCGCAAGACAAAGTGGAATTTGATAATAGTGGATAACGTCTTCATTTTGAGGTTTTTTTTCTAAAACAGATCTTTGAAGCATTTGCTTAGGAATCACCTCTTCTTCTATATAGGCGCTGTCTTCTTTGATTAATGAAATAATATTCTCACTTATTTGAGGAGCCGAATAATCGTTAGCAAAAAAGTATCTCCCAGAACCTGCTTCACTCAATTGAGAAAGTAAAAGTGAGTCTAGGGAGGAAACAACAGGTTTTCCCTCATAAGCTAAACCAGGGACTTCTCTTCCCTGCTCCGTCCCAAGCCCTATTGTAAAAACCTTAATTCTATTCTCTTTATGAGGTGCAATTTTATCTAAAATAACGGCTACATGGTTTTCTCTTTCCTTATCTTGAAGAGATTCTAGGTAGGTATCTCCCCCATCTGTTAGAACAATAAGCACCTTTTGCCTCTTCTCGGGTCCGGATAAGTATTTTTTACTCATTAGCTCTAGTGCTTCAAGTAAATCTGTTCCAGCAACATCCCCTTCATTAATTTTAATACTTCTCAATAACATGCGCGTGAAAAAATAATCTAATGTAGGAGGGACAATAGGAGTGACCTCTGATGTAAAGGCATACAAAGCCACGTTTTGTCCATCTAGTTTACTGACAACCTCCTCTATAATTTCCTTAGCAAAATCTAACCTTGAGGTTTTGATACGAGTATCTTTAATCTCCATTGAAGCAGACGCATCCACTAAAAAAATGACATCAGACGCTCTTCTTCGCATAATGACTTTTTCATCCTGGTCATTATCTACAAGAGCTTCTTCAAGAGTCTCTTTTTTAGCGTCCGCTGTAAAATCTTTATTCAAAAGTTTTTCAGGCTGCATAAGGGCTATGATTACAAAGACACAACTGAAACCAAGCAAACAATATCTAACCAGCGTTCTGCGTTCAAGAAAAAGCAATTTATCTAAAGATTCAGGTTGAGCAAAACCAGTGAGCGCCTGTTTTCTTTTGACTAGCGAGTAGACAAAAAGGCCTAAAATAGCTACTAATAGAAAAAAACAGTACCCAGCTGAGGGATTTGAAAAATAAATACCTCTAAACATTTATGGAATCTTCCTCAAAAAAGTAGTTTCTAAAAATAATCCTAAATACAAACAAAGAAGCCCTAAGCTTATTAATTTTGGGAAAGCAAAAAATTGATCCAAATTCTTTTCATCCATCGTAAGTTCTGTTTTTTTCTTCCACAAAAATATGTCTCTTTTGTGGATCTACTTGCTTCGATTTTTCAATGCGATCAATTACTCTATAAATTTTTTGCAGGTGATACGCGTTACTAACGAGGAAGAACTGCCCTCCTGTTCGCTCGGCTGATTTTCTGAGCTCTTCTCTCTCCGTATTATACTGAGGGTGCCCTAAAGCAGGCTCTACATTCACAATATACAGCCGAATTCCTTTTTCTTCGGCAAAGGCACTAGCAGCTTCTACGCCCATATTTCTGAGCGGATGATCTCGATCTAAATTGCTTGGGTTTTGAAAGCCATCCGTCACCAAAATCATAATAGTACTTTTAATGTCATAGGCAGGTTTATCTTCTCCTTTAATTTCATTACAAAAATGTTCCGTAGCTGCAATTAAGTGAGCTGTTTTATAAATAGCATAACCAATAGCTGTTCCTTCCTCCACCTGATGTTTGAGAGTTGAAAGTTTAGAAAGCTCTTTTTCTACCAATTCATGGTCTAAAGTCAAAGGAGCTAAAATACGCGGAACCCTAGCAAAAGCAACAAGCCCTATTAGATCTTCTTTGCGACCCTTTAATTCAAGCTTTTCATTGCCCATTATAAATTGCGTAGTTAAAAATTTTAAGGCATCGAGACGTGTTAAGGGTTTATTTTTGGAGACCCCTTCCATAGGTCCCATTTCAGCTTGCATAGAACCAGACTGATCAAGGACAAAATAAATGGCGATACCTTCCGTTGGAAAGTTAACTTCTTCCTCTAGTTTTTTTGACAGATTGGGTTCTTCTTTTTTACTCGTTGGCTTTTTTTGATCTTTTTTAGAAGGAACTAAAAATATAGGATTACAAAGCGCTATAAGGAAAAGTAAAAAGGCTCCTTTTTTAAAAAAAGAGGGAACTAAGATAAATTTGACACGCCAACTGTTACTGAAAGACTCCATAGCATTCAAGTTTGAGTAGAGCACAGCTGGAGTATTGTCACGCTTTCGAAAGCGCCACTGCAAGAAAATAGTCAGAACAAGTAGAGCAAATCCAAAAACTAAACCCCATTCACTAATTTGAATCTGCGTTTTATCCATAAGTCCTTAAAATCACTGATATAGGCAATTTTAGTTACTATTTTTTTTTAAAAAAATCAATACAAATATCTGAAATATTTAAATTATTGAGTTAAAATCTTGGGGCCTTTTTGAGTGACGAGCAGTGTATCTTCAATACGCACGCCTCCTAAACCATCAATGTATAAACCGGGCTCAACGGTAAGGACCATCCCTTCTTCAACACAATTTTTTGTATTATATCTAGGTGCTTCATGAATCTCAATGCCAAGACCATGCCCTAAGCTATGGATAAAAAGATCATCGACCTCATGCTTTTTAAAAAAAGTATGAGTGGCCTTTTCTATAGAGTCTAGCGGCACTCCAACTTGGCACATTTCAATGGCTTCTTTTTGGATTTGCGCTACAAGGTCATAGATCCTCTGCATTTTGGGAGCTGCTTTACCCACTAAGTAAGTTCGGGTCATATCAGAGCAATAACCATCGTAGATGCAGCCAGAATCAATAAGAATAACATCATTTTTTTTAAGTTTTACATCCTGAGGAGTGTAGTGAGGGTTGGCACTATTTTTTCCAAACGCCACAATAGGATCAAAAGACATTTTCTCAGCCCCTAATTTTCTGAGATAAAATTCCAACTTAAAGGCGAGCTCTTTTTCAGTAACTCCTTCTTTAAAATGCTTTTTTATATAGGTATACCCTTTAGCGGTAATCTCACAGCTTTTTTTAATACGCTTGATCTCTTCCGTATCTTTACAAATTCTAAGGTTCCCAAGTAAACCTGGAATAGACTTTATTTTAGTATAACTCGCGTACTGTTTTGCTACAGATAAAGTAAAAATATCTCCATCCACAGCCATTTCTTTTGGAAAAGATAATTTTTTCAATGCGCTGGCATAAGACTTAGTTGCCAGAACTGGAAAAGGAGCTAGCTGTTGACACCTGGCGGCGTAGCGATAATCTGCTATCAACACCTGCTTTTTTTGAGTAAAAAATAAAATCCCTGCAGACATGTGCATGCCAGTATAATAAAACAGATTCGTTGGGTCCTGAATTAAACAGCCCTGTAGATTGTTTTCTTTGAGCCACTTTTTTAAGCGATCTCGCCTTTTAGTTAAGTAATTTGGATAAGTCATTTTGGTCTAAAACCTTGATTATGGGTTTTCCTCTAGGTGATATCATAGGATCAGAACTTTTCAATAATTTTGAAACAAATGTTTGAGCCTCATTCACCTCTTCTATTTTTTTTTCTAAACGAACTGATTTTGCGATTGCTTTTGCTAAAAGCTGTTCCTTATGAGCAGAGACTACGCGATGAAATCCAAACGCATGAATATCCTGCACAACCTCTTCCATGATATTTTTTGCATCTGTTGTCTTCAAAATTGCGGGCAAACCATCTATCATAAATGTGTTCCCCCTCATTGACCGTATGCTAATACCAAAAGCATTAAACAAATCGAGATGATCTTCAATAATGCAGGCATCTGATGGAGAAAAATCAATTGTCTCTGGCAATAGTAAATTTTGAATATCAACTTTGTGTTCCTTTTTCATCAAGTATTCAAATAATAATCTCTCTTTCCCTCTTTTTTGATGAATGAGTAATAGACCGTCTAAATGATGCATCGGAAGATTTAAAGCTGAATGGCAACTCTTTGCTTGAACAAGCAGGTACACATCAAAAATACCAATAATATTTGGCACTAACTCTAGCTTTGGCTCCGACTTTGAAAAGACAGGATCCTTCTGCATAATTTTTATTTTATGTACTTGATCATATACAGATGGATTTTCAAAAAGAGGCTGACTTGGAGAGGCAAAAAAGGAATCTTGCGGCTCTTCTTTTAAAGGAGCTTCTGCTTCTTTATAAGAAGTTGTTTGCAAAGCTGTATTCACCATTTTAGAAAGCTCTTCTTTCAATTCGATAGCATTTCTAAAACGAATTTCTTTTTTTTGTGGGTGTACATTTACATCGATTAAAGAAGGATCCATTTCAATAAATAAAAAAGCTAGTGGAAAGCGTTTTTCAGCTAAACGGGTACTATATCCCTCTCGAAGAGCCCATGAGAGCAGTTTTGATTGAACACATCTTCCATTTATATAAAAATGCTGCCCTAAGCGATTGGGTCTACTGGTCTCTGTGCTACTAATAAACCCTCTGATTTTATACTCTCTACTTTCCAAATCTATGGGAATAAGAGAGGAATCAAGATTTTCTCCATAGAGCTCTTGAACTCTAAACCTAATTGATTCAATAAAGCTTAAGCCTGGTTGAGCTGACACGTTAAAAGTTTCTCTTTGATCCGAAACAAATCGAAAACTAACATTTGGATATGCCAGTGCCAACTCTGTCATCACCTTTGTAACTTTTTGAATGTCATTAGATGTAGATTTTTGAAATTCTTTTCTAGCGGGCACATTAAAAAAAAGAGATTCAACCTCAATGGTGGTTCCTTGAGTTCTTGAAGCCACTTGATGTTTTAAGATTTTTCCACCAGATATAACTATTTCAGTTGCTTGCTCATTATTTGACGTCTTTAGCGTTAATTTAGATATTGAACTAATAGACGGGAGAGCTTCCCCTCTAAACCCCATTGAGTCTAGGGTATTCATATCTTCAATTTTTTTTAATTTAGACGTCGCATGCCGCTCTAGAGCGAGCAGGGCATCATCGGGCCCCATTCCAACTCCATTATCTATCACTTCAATTTTTTTTCGTCCTCCGGCTATAATACGGACTTCGATAAAGCGAGCTTGGGCATCTATCGCATTTTCTACTAATTCTTTGACACAAGAGGACGAATTCTCTATAACTTCACCCGCAGCGATTTTATTTATGGTATGTTCGTCCAAAACACGTATAATAGAAGGCATAAATACAATATAATAATAGAAGTTAACTTAAGCTACGCATCTTAACGAAGATCCCATTTATGAATAAAGAAGCTTTAGCACTTTCAATTTGTGAAACCCTTCAAAAAAAAGGTTATCTTGCCTACTTTGCAGGCGGCTACGTTCGAGATAAGATTCTCCAGGTGCCCTCAGACGATATAGATATTGCCACCGACGCCTCTCCTGAAACCATACAATCTCTATTTTCAAAAACAATCCCTTTGGGCATTGCCTTTGGCATTATCATGGTAATCGAGCAAAATCACTCTTTTGAAGTAGCTACTTTTAGAAAAGACTTAAGATATGAAGATGGCAGACGCCCACAGGAAGTCGCCTTTTGCTCTGCAGAAGAAGACGCTCAGCGAAGAGACTTTACAATCAATGGAATGTTTTATAATCCTTTAGATCAGGAAGTCATTGACTACGTCTCGGGTGAAGAAGATTTAAAAAAAGGGATTATTCGAGCTATAGGAGATCCTTTTCTACGCTTTGAAGAAGATAAACTTCGTTTAATTAGAGCCTGCAGATTTGCAGCTAAATTGAATTTTAAAATTGATGGCAAAACAGAGCAAGCCATGTTAGCTGAAGCATCCTCTTTTTTAATCTCTGTATCTATAGAGAGAGTCACACAAGAGCTTAAAAAAATGGCCCACAACCATTTTGATAGAGGTTTAAAGCTTCTCTTTAATTTCAATCTTCTCCAGGAAATATTCCCCTCTCTTAAGCACCGAACTAGAGATGAAATTGATTCTTGCCTCTCTTCTTTTAAGCATATGCCTAAAGATACCCCTATGGTGCTATTCCTCTTAGAGCTCTTTCCTAAGTTATCTTCAGAACAACAGATAGAGTGGATGGAATCTTTAAAATTATCTAATGAAGATATTAAAGTCGCTTCCTTTTGTCTTGAGGGAAGAAAATTATATACTCAAGCTCCCCCTTTAAAAGAATGGGTTTATTTTTATGCTCACCCTTATTCTAAACTCTGTCAAAAAGTCATTGCAGCGCGATTTTCAGATGAAAAAAGAAAAAAAATTCTTGAAGAGAATCATTCAAGAGAACTAAAACTGAAAGCGCATATTGAGCGAAAAAAGGCTAATAAACCTTTAATTACTTCAGCGCATTTGATGCAACATGGCGTCTCAGCTGGAAAAAAGTTAGGAGAACTCCTAAAGAAAGCTGAAGAAATTATTATAGAATATGATTTAACAAAACCTGAAGAGGCAATTGAGATGTTAAAAAAAACATCTATTTGGAAGGCATAAATGACAAAACTTCTACTTTTTTGCTGGATGCTCTTTTTCACCTCTCTTTTTTCTGAAGAGGTCCTTCCCCCTAACTTCATTGTTCTATCGATGCCAAAAGCGGGTTCTCACCTTCTTTTTAAAGCCATTCACCGTATGACAGGCTTAAAGCCGACTCTTCTCAATCAACACACAGACTTAAATCAAATTCAAGTTCCTGAAAAAGAATATCCATGGAAGTATTTAGCGCTCCCAGAACAAATTCTCAAAACCCACCTTCAAGATAAAACACTAAAAAAAATTGTTCTTGTACGTGATTTAAGAGATATTTCTATTTCTCAAGTGCTTCACATAGAACGTAATTTACCAGGCACTTGGCTGCGGGAATATGAAGATGCTCTTTACGGATCTCTTCCGTTAAATAAAAAACTCATTTTCTTTATGGTCCAAAATATCCACTACACAACCTCTCCTAAAAAAATAGCGGAACAAGTTTTAAAATGCTCTTCTTTCCCTAATACACATGTTTTTAAAAATGTGTTGGTTTGTCGTTTTGAAAATCTCATAGGCCCTCAAGGAGGAGGCACCTCTCTTCTCCAAAAAAAAGAGCTTCAAAAAATTGCTCAATTCTTAAATATCCCTCTCACACCCTGTGAGATTGAAAAAATTGCAGAGACTCTTTTTGGAATTGATGAGCTGTTAGATTATAAATGGAAAAAAGAATATTATAGAGCAGGGCGTATTGGTGGATGGAGGCAGTTTTTTACAGCCGATGCACTTGAGCACTATGATGAAAACCTAAAGTCACTGAACACAAAGCTAGGTTACAAGTAAAAAATAATTATTAAGACTCAAAAATAAACAACATTACTTAAACAATTCAATTTAGATTTCAAATAATGAAACAATAGAGCTCAAACTACAACAATTTATCTCTCAGAATTCCAGATACATTAACATGTCTCTCTCTATCTGAATAATCGAGAACTGTCTCGCCCAATTTATTTTGAATATTTACATTTATCTCTCGAGCTGCAAGAAGAGCTCTAACCACATCAATATATCCTGCCCCAGCTGCATTATGGAGAGCTGTATTGCCCCAAAGATCTGGAATATTTAAATTTATCCCTGGAGCTTCAAGAAGAGCTCTGACTATATCAATACGCATATCTTGGACTGCTCTATGTAAGAGAATAACACCTTGCTCATTTGGAGCATTTATATTGACTCCTACTCCTCTAAGTAAGCTTTTGACTGCATCCATA
Organism: Chlamydiota bacterium; assembly: GCA_022601335.1. Classification (GTDB taxonomy): domain Bacteria; phylum Chlamydiota; class Chlamydiia; order Chlamydiales; family JAAZZY01; genus JAJACV01. Next base: position 37,085 of record JAJACV010000031.1, read on the forward strand.
CGTCCTGCTTCAGTTGCCCTCTGTAAGAAGGTATATGAAATACAACCTCCCTCTAGAAAAGAAACAGCCTCATTACGATGAAAAGTAAAATTTGGCATAGAATTTCCAGCTGAATCCCTAGCATTAGGCCTAATAATATACATATAAGCCAATCTTCTCATTCGACTTCTCGTTTGATCAGTATCTGGAGCCCCTTGATTTAATCTA
>JAJACV010000032.1 GCA_022601335.1 Chlamydiota bacterium
ATGTTTATTTACCCTACAGCAAATGTTAAAGAATCCGAAGCTTACTATTTTCTCAGATGAAGTCTTCAATGTCATAAAAATGCCTCAATGTGAGTTTAATTATTCTGTTTCTCGAAAGTTTAAAAGAAAAAAAATTAATTACTTTGTTTCTAATAATTTTTTAAAAGATTTTGAAATTTTTTCCGAAAACCCTCAATCTCATTTACAGTTTTTAGATGACTGTTTACCTTATTTCCAGGGCTCAATTAATCCAGAAAATGAACTCATATAAAGGATAATAGTTACATAAATTAGTTTTATTTCATTAAGAAAAATACTTGTAGTTAATATGTCATTAAATTTTTTTGAAACAGGTTTTTCAGGCTTAAGCGTTGTTGAGCATAATAAACATTTTGATAAAAGAGGTTCTTTTTCAAAACTTTTCTGCTTAGAGGAGCTTAAAGCTGTTATTGGCAATAGAAATATACATCAAGTTAATCTTTCATATAACGAAAAGCAAGGATGCTTAAGAGGGATACATTTTCAGAAACGACCCTATCACGAAATGAAGTTGGTTAAAGTATTAAAAGGGGCTATATTTGATGTAGCAGTTGATCTAAATACAGGAAAATATTTTTCACAAATTCTTTCTGCCGAAAATCAAAAGATGATGCTTCTTTCAGAAGAGTTTGGACATGGGTTTCAAACTCTAGAGCCTCAAACTGAGATTCTTTACTTGCATACAGGAGTTTACAAGCAGGAGATGGAAGGAGGAATTAACCCGCTAGACCCAAATTTAGCCATCTGTTGGCCTTTACCTATTGAAGAGTGCAACCAAAGGGATATGAATTTACCAAATTTTTCTAAAATTTGTTTTATCTAAAAATTTTAGAGCTTGTTTTTGTTAAATTAAATAGAATATTACGTTTTAAATTTTATAAAAGGTTTTTTTATGCAGAAATCAGCTATTATTTTAGGATCAAAGCCAGCATCGGTTGCGGCTTTGCTTCTTTTAAAAAAACGAGGATGGATAATAAAAGAAGTTGTTGCATCTAAAAATCAAGCTGAATGGATACCGGGTCCCTCTTTAGAGGAAGTGGCCAGAAACTTAGGAATAAGAGTGGTGCATAATCAGTTAGAGCTAGAGTCAGAAGAGGTTGATCTTGTCATTAGTTACATGAATAGGACTTTAGTAAAACCAAAAACTCTTGCAAGGGGTAAGGTGCCATTAAATTTTCATGCAGGACCCTTGCCTAGATTTGGAGGTTGGGCTTTTTATAGTGTAGCCATTCTAGAAAATTCTGATGAATATGGTTGCACATGCCACGTAATGGATGATTCGTTTGATACAGGGCCTATTGTTAAGGTTAGAACATTTGAGATTAACCCACGTACTGAAACAGCCTATTCCCTAGAGAAAAAAGCTCAGTTTGAAATGTTACTTCTTTTCCAGGAAATAATTTCTTACTATGAAAAAAAAGGCAACTTTTTAACTAAGGATCAGAAGCCGACAGAGCTTAGGTACATGAATTATAAAGAATTCTCGAATTTAAAAGAGATTCCTTTAACTGCTTCTAAAGAAGAGATTGATAGAATTGCCAGAGCTTTTTGGTATCCTCCATATGAAATGGCATATTTTCGAACTGAACAAGGGGCTAAAGTTGAAGTTATTCCCGAGTTAGTTAAAAATGAGTTGGCTCAAATACTTCATAATAGAGATCTGAAAAATTCGCTAACTGTTCTAGGGATATCAGATTTGTGAGCTGATCTCTTGATTGAAAGTGAGCTTTTTAAGCTTTTTTTAGGAAGCCATCTGTCGCGCTTGTTAACACAAGTTTCTTTTGAAATTCATTATCGATGTAAAAATTTTTGTTAGTTTCTAAAAATTTATAGATTGCTGTTCTTGGGTTATTTCCTGGGGACCAAGGCCTGTCCTTAAACAAGTTAGCTGGCAAATCTTCAATAAAGGTATCTAAGACTATACAGTAACTATTTGGGGTTACTAAACCGGAATACTTCATTAATTCTTGATAGACATGTTCGTGAGTATGGTTGCTATCTAAAATTACGAGAATTTTCTTATAACTTTTAGCAATTTCATAAACTTTTTTGAGTATTTGTTCAGAAGTGCTAGAACCTTCCAAAGTTAGAATTCTTTTTGACAAAGGATGAGCTTGAATAGCTTGTAAATTATGTGCTCTAATATCAATATCTATTCCTAAAACAATTTTTTTGGGTTGGCGTGGGTCGATACAGTCTCCGTTTATAGTAGCTTCACACATTTCAATTATAGAAAGCAGTCCGGCGTTAAATATTAAAGACCCCCCGTGGGCTATGCCTGTTTCAATTATCAAATCAGGCTTAACAGACCATACAATTTCTTGAATAGCAATCAAATCTTCGGGAAGCTGAATGACGGGTCGTCCGTAAGCACTAAAATGGTACATGTACTTATTATTAAGAGCTTCTTCAAGCCATGTTTTAGAAGTAGATTTAAAAGCAGAGTCAAAGGAAATTGGGGGTAACATGAAAGCCTTAATTTTTATTTTTTAAATGGATAGCATTAGAGGTGGGGTTTTTATTTTTGAAAAGAAAGAATTTATTTGATTACATATATGAATAATGGCGTTTTTTGTGATATCTGAGTAGAGAGGAAGCGTTAAAATTTCTTTAGAGATACTCTCTGTGACAGATAGGTCTCCTTTAGCGCAGTCCTTAAAAAAGGAGAAAAAATGTCCAGGTTGCCAGTGAATGCCAGTATGAATACTTTTACTCATTAAATACTCTTTTAATCCATCCCTGGATTCTGCACAAACTCTAACAAAATAGATAAAGGGAGCAATGTGTTCAAAATCACTTTCTGGAGTTTGAAGATGAGGATTATCACTCAATAATTGGTTGTATAGCTTACAAGAAGCTCTTCGATGAGAAATTATTGAATCTAATTTTTTTATTTGAGCGCAACCTATTGCTGCGTGAAGGTTTGCTAAATGGTATCTAAATCCAAGATGAGACACATCATAAGTCCAAGCTCTCTGATTTTCATACATTAATTTCGGGGATTGATTCATTCCAATAAGGCGCATCCTTTGCAATAACTCTAAGTCCTTTTTGCTATTAACTATTAAAGCTCCGCCATCAATACAGGTAATCGTTTTTACTGGATCAAAGCTAAACATGGTTATATCTGAAAAAGAGCCTACAGGCTTTCCTTTATAATATGAGCCAAAGGAATGAGCCGCGTCATGAATTACTCTAAGTTTATATTTAGTCGCTAGTTGATTGATTTTGTCATGGTCAGCTAAAAAACAAGCATAGTCCATTATAATGATTGCTTTAGTACGAGAGGTTATTAGCGGTTCAATTTTGGAAGCATCTATACATAGGGTTTCATTTAATATATCACAAAATACAGGTTTGGCGCCCATGGCTGCAATTGCCTGAAAATCAGCAATATTGTTAAAGCTAGGGGTGATGATTTCATCTCCAGGTTGAACATTGATTAGGTGCATAGCAAGGTGCAGAGCAGCATGTCCAGTGCTTACTGCTACAGCGAATCTATTCTTAGATTGTATTTGTGATAGAATTGCTGTTTCAAATTGGCCAACAGAGGCTCCCATACCCAGCCAGCCTATTTCTAAAGACTGAACAGCTGCGTTTATTTCTTCTTTTTCTATAAGAGGTTTAAATACAGGGAAGTTCTCTTTATTTGTTTTAGTAAGAAGATTATGATAAAATTTATTTTTGTTTCTTGGATAAAAAACGATAATTTTTTCTTCAGGAATTCCTTTTGAAACTAAAAATTTGTGGACTTCTTCTTGTATATTCCAGGGTAGTATTAAAATATAATCGAATTTTTCAGGGTCAATATTATTGGGATTTTCAATAGGAATATGACTTCCTGGAAGATATTTATTTTGTTTAGACTTTGCTTGGTCATATATTGTTTGAATAAAATCATGTTTTATTCCAGCAAAATTTAAGAAAGTATTTCCTTTTGCTGCAGCTCCATAGGCAACTATCTTTTTACTACTATTTTTAGCTTTTACCATAAAAGATAAAAATTTATTTCTTATTTGTTCCACCTCATTTTTAAAATCAAAATAGGTTGCAATATTAAGTATCCCAAACTCTTTTTCTTGTTGAAGCATGGTATGTACAGATTCAGAGACTTTTTTCTTCGATTCTTTATGACAACCGTAAATTCGAATGCTACCACCATGGGTAGCTAGCTCCTCAACATTATAGACCTTTAAGCCTGAAGAGTCAAAAATTTTTATAACTGTATGAAGGGAGAGGTAAAAAAAATGTTCATGGTAAGCTGTATCAAATTGCAGCTCTTGAATAAATTTTAACAAATGAGGAAACTCAAGCGTGATTGTTCCTTCCTCTTTGAGAATAGTTTTTAAAGCTACAGAGAAATCATTTATATCTGGTACGTGGGCGTAAACGTTATTTCCAATAACAAGATCAGCTTTCGGTAAGGTTTTAGCTAATTCCGTGTTAAAAAATTTTTCGACTGTTTTGATTCCAAATTTATTAGATTCTCTTGCAGTGTCAGACGAAGGCTCTATGCCAATACAGGGTATGTTTTTATTTACAAAGTTTCTTAAGAGGTAGCCGTCATTGGATCCTACTTCAATTACCAGGCTATTGTTGTTGAGATTTAATTTCTCAGTTATCATAACCGAAAAATCTTTTGAATGGAGTAACCAGCTAATTGAAGTTGCTGAAAAATAGGCATAGTCTTCAGGAAATAATTTGTTAATTGGAAATGAATCTTGTACTTGGACTAAGAAGCAGTTGTTGCAGACTCGTAAAACTAAAGGGTAAGTTGTTTCAGGAGAGTTTAAATCTTCTGAAGTTAAATAATCGTTTGCAAGTGGACTAAACCCGAGGTTTAAAAAGCTAAGGGTTTTATGTTGGCAGTGGCGGCATTTCATTTATAGACCTGCTTTATTTTATAAAGAGTAGTTCATGAATCCATTTCCAAAATAAATTCTTTTGAAATTACTGGTTAATATATTGCCAGGTTAAGGTTTTATCTAAAAGTACGAAAAGTTCATTGCCATGAAAAAGCGTTATGTTGTTGCAAAAAAAAAAGTAAAGCGCTGATAAGTTTTTCAAAACAAAGATCTTATTAGAGATACGGTATATTGAATTATTAAACACCTAAATGTAGCTAAAGGATTAAACAGAACATGCTTCAAAAACTTTTATTTTCACTATTATTTATTTCGAGTAGCTTAATAGTCGCAGAGAGCATTGACTGCTCATCTACAAACTTTTGCCTTATTTCGATTGCGAAATCTGGAACACATCTTATTGACAAATGCCTTAGTAAATTAACGAACAAAGAAAGGGTTTATATATCACAACTTTCTGATCTAGAGGTTTTGAATCAAAGAGATAATATATTTATAGGAACCCATTTTTTTCACAGAGAAGTTCTGAAACAAGTTCTTTTTTCTATTAAACCCAAAAAAACCTTAATTAATATTCGAGATCCTAGAGCGGTAATTGTTTCTGCGGCATTTTTTTATGAAGATTTTATATATCTAGATCCTACATCTCCTCACTACTGGTCTCGGCTTTATAAATTTAATAGTTTGCCCATAGAGGAGAGAGTTAAAGTATATCTTAGAAAAGCTTTAGCAGGTGAACATATTCCGATATTTATTTATGACATAAAAAATGTGGCGGCTACAATTCGCGCTTTAGATCAAAAAAATCAAGAATATGCATTAATACGTTTTGAAAACCTTGTTGGAGAGAGAGGGGGTGGAACTCAAGCTGATCAATTGGAGGCGATTCAGAAAATTAGTTCTTTTCTAGAGCTGCCGTCAATGGATCAAGATCAAATCATTAAAATTCGCTCAGAATTATTTGGGGACAGTTTTACTTTTAGAAAAGGCAATGTAAAAGGGTGGGAAAAGTACTTTGACAACGAGGCAAAAAAGATGTGTAAGCAGTTAATAGGTAAAGAAATTATAGAGCTAGGCTATGAGAAAGACTCTAATTGGTAGTCTATTTTTAACTACATTTAGTTTATTAGTGCAGACTGACTTGTAATAGGGCCTTAGTTAGTTCTTTGATTTAATAAAGGTGAGAACGTGATTCCCTCGACCCCACCATTTATGAAAATGAGTAAAGTTAAATTTAGAATTTCCCTTTTTAAAATCTTTTAAACAATTTATATAACAATCTAAAGATTCAAAGGTGAGTTCTGAAAAGGTTTTGATTATACTCGCCAAATTAGACAGCTCATCAATCACAGAATTTAAAAATAGCTCAGTTGGTGTGTCAAGATAATCTGAAATCAATTCCCGTATTCTTTTGGCTAAGTTCAAAAGTTGTAAGTTTTCTTCTACGGTTCTTTCTTTGTTAACAATTCGATAGTCTAAGAAATTATGAAGGTTTTTTAAGTATTTTTCTTTAGCAAATTCATTGAACAACGAGGAGTTACTTGAATCTAAATCTTTATACCAGCGCCAGTCGCTGATAAATCCTGGAGAGCTTTTATAAAATATAAAATCAGATCCTAGGCTATTTATGGCATCTTCTATAGAGAACCAGGAACTATTTTTCCAATAGTCAACATACAAAATATTATCAATAATCCAGTCTTTGTGGGTTCTGTTCATAGATTTTAATTCATTCAAGTGATCCTTAAAAAAAAGAGCAAGATTGTCAGTTTGTTCTGAAAAGCTAATTGTTTTATCAGTAACTAGACTGCCTACAAAAGCTCTGAGAATTTCTGATAAAGTAGATATAAAGTCGTGACACGTGAAAAGAAATACGCCTCCTGGTTTTACGTGAGAACCCAGGAATTTACAAAATTTACTAGGATCCTTTTGATGTGGAATGACTCCTTCGCAGATAGCAAGATCAAAAAGGTATTTAGATGAATAGTCTTCTATTAGACTGGGAGCAATTTCTAAATTTGGTGTTTCTCCAAAGAAATCATTAAAATTGTTTTTGCAATTTTCAATAGCAGTGGGATTTGCATCTACTAGGACATATTTTTTAGGGTTCAGCGAATGCGTATAGATAGAGTGAATTCCATTACCTGGGCCAAACTCGATAATATCTTTGCCTTCAATAAAGCTGGGAACAATACCTAGGTGGTAATAGAGGGCTTCTCTTTTTTTAAAAAAGGCGGTGTCTATTTTGTTTAAAACAGGTGAAACATTATGTTTTATATAAAAATCGAGATAGGGTTTTGAAGTAGAAATGCAATCCTCCTGAATTATTTTTATTAGTTTTTTACAGAGTTCGGTAGAAGCATAGTAAATTCAATACTGACTCTTGAGTTTTCTCCTGAATTATAAACTCCTCCATGCAGAGTTTCATCATTAAATATAACACAATCTCCAGGATTTGAATCTAGCGGGACTATGTTTAAATCATATTTATTCTCATCAAAACACGGCTTGAGTAAGCCCCCTCTATTTTCAGTTGTATAATCATAGCTCTCAGTATGTGAGAAAGGGCCAATTCTCAGGCCGTTTTTACCTGGGTCACACCAAATTGAAATCCAAATTTTAATCCTAAAATAATCATCAGGTATAGACCCATACCCAAGATCCCAGAACCATTTATCTCTATGAAGAGGCCCTATATCCGTTTTCATATTTGGCCTCACTAACCGCCAATAGATTTCTTCCGCATATATACCTTCTTCATTAGCAATTTTGAAGGGTCCAAATATTTTTGTTAGTTTTTTAAAAAAAGGAAATTCTTTTATTTGAGAGGTATAAGTAGAGGGGAAAATTCTATTTTTTTTTGTCCAAAGTTTATCATGTTCAATAAGTTCAGGGTATTTATGGTAGACTGAGGGACTAATTGTAAAGATTTTATCTGAAGCATCAGGATTTAGTTGAGAAATTACCCTACAGGCATGGTCTTTTATGAAACTGCGAATTTGTTGTAACTCTATTTCTTCCAGTTTTAATTCAGTTGAATAACCCGAACCATTTAAAATAGTGTCTAAAAGATTATCTGTGGTTTTTAGCATAGGTAGCCTTATGTGATTTTTTTACAAAAAACAATTTCTTAAATCTAGATGGTAAACTTAGACATTGAATAATTGCAATTATTTTAGAAAATTAAAAGACATCGGTGTGTGTTATTCAGAACATTTTGAGCTAATAAATAGAAAGGAACTCCTATCTTCAAAACCATTTTTTAAAGTAATTATTTCAAGACAGTACCATTGATATGCGGGTTTATTAGTAATTCGGCATGTCTTTTTAAGAAGTGCTTTCCTACTTTTCCTGGATATTTATAACAATAATCATTGGGTGAAAAAATGGACATAAAGGATTTTTGTCTTTCGATATCTTCTAGAGAATCTTTTTCTAAGCCTTCTAAACGGTTAAGCATTTCTTTACTAGCCTCGTATATTTCTTCTTGAGTATTTGAGATGAGTTTGATACCAGCTTTTTTAAAGTCATTAATGTCGTTAGAGTTGAGTAAAAGTTTGTTTGCAACAATTTCTTTAAAGGAAAGTAGTCTATTTTCTATCTCAGAATAGTATAGTTTGGGAAGGCCTATGTCAAAATGAAAATAGGGGAAACCAATAAAGGGTGTCCCATTAACTTGCACCACAGGCGTTCCAAAATATCCTGCTGTTTGTGCCGGGCCTGAATTTGCTCCTAAATAGAACTTACATTCTTGCATTAAAAACAGATCCATTTCAGAACTATGGTAATCTGTAAAAGGATAGTCTATAACTCTATCTGAAAATAAATGAGGTAATTCTTTGTGGTAATGTCCAAATCTGATACACCAACCTCCAGAATCTGTAATAAATTTTAAGGTTTTATAATAGTTTTCTGCACTATCATTTCTGTGTTCATATAGTTTCTCATAGGCATATGGTGCGCCTTGAAAAGATGACATAAACGTATTTTCCCTATTATGGAAAAGAATAAACCAGTCATTTTTTTTAATACCCCATTTCTGCAAAATTTGCTTACCTTTAAAGTTAGATGTGGGATCTAATTTAAGCAGTGGTTTTCTGTAGATATTATTAAGCTCCATTGCTCTATTGCTAATACACTTAGAGATTACATGGTAATCATTATCAAGAATAAGATTATATGATTGTTTATGGTACTTTTGGTACTTCAAAATCTTTTTGAAAAAGGATATTTTGAATCGTGAATACCTGGAAACAGGGACAGCGGGAACATATGTAAAAAAAAATTTACGCCAAAGCTGGAATAGACTGAGAACCCTATTGTTGACCTCATATTCTAATCCTGGTTCAAACATTAGAATAAATTTATAGGGCAACAGTTTAAGTTTTTTTTCAATCGCTAGGCAGGCAGGTTCAG
>JAJACV010000033.1 GCA_022601335.1 Chlamydiota bacterium
AAATATCTTTTTAAAACAAGATTGGCACATTTAAGTTTGTGTTTTAAAAATCAATACTAAATAATGCTCGTTCTATCGGAAATGAAAAAGGACCTACCCAAAAAATGAATCTATCTAGCACCCCTACTTTATCTGGCCATTTTTACAGCCAGAGAGTCGACCATTTTAATTTAAGTCCCTCTATTAGAAATAATCCGCCTCAAATATCCCTCTATGGTCAAATTTCACAAATCCTAGATACCTCATTTTCCCCGATTTACTCTTATTTTTTTGAAAAACAATCTCCTCTACCTATCGGCGGTTTTGCCCCGTCTACTCGCTCTGAGTTGGCTGAAACCGTTGTTTTTGGTGATATTCATGGTGAACTCATTGGTTTTTTTGACAATCTGTATAACGCAGGTCTCATAGATGAAACGTTTCAATGGAAGGGAAATTCAAAGACTTTAATCCAGCTTGGAGACGTGATTGACAGAGGCTACTTCTCTGAAGCAGTTTGGAATTTTTTGGGCATTATTCAAGAACAAGCTAAAGAATCCTCTGGAAAGGTCGTTCGTCTGATTGGAAATCATGAGCTGATGGTCTTAGAGGGCTATTATGGATATGCAGCTCAAGTCATAGTGGACCCTGAGACCTTTTCAGAGCAAATAAAGAAAGATATTTTAGAAGACAAGGTGCACCTAGCTTATACAGATGGGAAACGACTCTTTCTACATGCAGGAATGAGAACTGAGATTCGCAACCTACTTATACGTGAAATTATGCAAAAGAGAGAATGTAATTCAACGGATGTTTACGTAGAAGATATTGTTGAGCACCTCAATGAACTATTAGTCAAAGCCGTTAGAGAAGAAGACTATTCCCATCCCATTTTTCATATTGGCAAATCAAGACGTGGAGAACATGAAATTGGCGGTGTGGTTTGGGAAGATTTTTCTCAAATAGCGTCCTCTGAAAGAGCCTCTGACATCCCTCAAGTAGTAGGCCACAATCCCCCTAGACATTCCTCAGAGCCCCCTATTCGAATCACAGACTCCCAACGCCTCATTGAAGTAGATGCGGGCTTAAATCCAATTTACGGAGGAAATCAGGCTTACGTTATTTTTAATCGCTCAGATATCACAGTTCGTGTTAAAAATAGAGAACAAGATATTTGGATCGAACAGATTGCCAGAGATGTTCTAAGACGTACTCCGTCTGATTTTAGCTTGATGAGCGACTCAGTGACTTAAAAATTTTACTTATTTCCTATAGCCATAGCTTCTTCTTTGGAATTGATTATTGACACATATGAACTTTCGTCATACATCTGTCAAAAGATTTAAATGAAAGTTTTATATGAAGATCTCTATACTTTTTTTTCTTTGTTTATACAATTTTCAATCTTTCACTCAAGAACTTCAAAACTCCTTTGAAGTAATTGAATTGAATCCTTCCGACCTTATTACAGATGGCGTGCATACACCTGTAGAGCGATCTAAACCCATTGACCAAAGTCAAGAAGCTCCTCAAGAGGAGGAAATAAACACACCTCCAGAAGAACAAATCAAAGAAACAAAGCCCTTAAACCTAAAAAAAGAATCTATAGGAATTCAAAAAGGAGCTGAAGCCTTTACTCAAGGAAAGCTTGGATTAGCCTATCGTTATTTTGTAAAAGAATTAGAACAAAATCGCTGCGATCCTAAAGCCATAAAGGGTTTATTAAAGGTGGCAGACGCCTGGGGAAAACAGTCAAAAAAGAGAGTTCGATCTCTCCAGATTTATACTTTTGTATACGAGTGTCAACCATCAAATTATGACGCCCTCTTTTATAAAGGTAGAGTTCTTTTTTGGATGAATGAAAATAAAGCAGCTATTGCAGTTTTACAGGATTTACTAACACTCTCACCGGAATATACAGATGCTGCATCGCTTCTCATTAAGCTCTATATTCGCCAAAAAGAGTGGCAGAAAGCTAAAAACCTTTTAAAACGATTTCCACGTTTGCCTGATGCCGAGCAAGATTATGAAACAATAGCTTATAAAACAGGAAACTATGCCCTATCCGAAAAGCTTTCAAGGGACATACTTTCAAAAAATCCAAAAAAAATCTCTGCTCGAAGAGACTTAGCTCGCTCTTTAAGCGCTCAAAGAAAATTTAAAGAAGCGCATGCTCAATATGCTATTTTAGTGGAAGATGACCCTCAGAATAAAACCCATTGGCGCGAGTACATGAATGTGCGCTCTCATACACGTGTCGGCATTTTAGCTGATGGAAGCTATATAAAATCAAAAGAAAACGATCCCGATTTAAAAGCTCCTGTGGTTCGAGATTATTACACGCTTGCTACGTATCATATTATTTTTCCTATGGCTAATCGATGGAGATTAGATTTAAGACAAATCTTTTTTCATAAACGAGAAGTCGATATTTACCCTCCAGTTATGGGTACCAATTTCAACGCTTATGTTCAAGGAGCAGAAATAGTTTCCGAGGCACTGATCAGAACTCATTTTAAATGGGATCTTGTTTTGAGGATTTTGGGAGCGAGGGGTTACAATCACAACGTATTATTTCCCTTTCTTTCTACGACTCGTTTTGAACCCGGCACTTCCTTAATCTATACAAACTCCCATCTATTCGCTGTAATCAATGCCCATGTTGAATCTTTCATTATTAAAAACTTTGCTAAGAATCGCTCTCAACTACTACGAACTTTAAATCTCTATACAGGCTACGTTATTAAGCCATCCTTCTTTCTAAATCCTGAGTTCGAATTCACTTTTGAAGAAATTTTTTACCATGACAATATCCGTAACAGAAGAAACACTCTGAACCTTTGGGGACGTTTTAATTTATTTACGAAGTATTTACAATTTGTCTCTCGCTTTGAACTATCTAATTTTAAACAAACCACTCCCAACTATTTTTCTTTTAAGCGTCAAATTCGAAACACTCTGGGTTGTATTTTCAGACTGGATCTATTTCAAAGTCTCTATATAGAAGGACGCTACCTCCACCGCTGGGAATATAACGTAGAGCTAGATCAACCTATTGGGTCTTTTAATTTTCAAACAACAATGCAACGGCTCAACTCTAATAGAGTAGTTATGAGAACAGGTTATAGATTAAAGGATAAATTATGGGCTGAAGCTTCCGGTCATCTGTTTTATACAACGCTTCCCTACAGAGATTATAGAGTAAGTGGAACGCTTTTGTGGCAATTTTAAATTTGAATATCTAACTTAGCTAAATTTCTGATTTTTTATCCCTGATAAGTGTCTCTTTTGTCCGTCATTTTCCTTTGACTATGTAACTCTTATCTGGCAAAATACTCTAGCCTTTTGGTTCCTATTTTTTTAAATTATTACTTACTCTTAAACATGAAAATAAGCTCTTCTTTTAAAACGACTATTCTTGCTGGTATTGCTATTTTTTCGATGTTTTTTGGCGCCGGTAATGTTATTTTCCCTCTCAAGGTAGGTCTTTTCGCAGGTCACCAGATCGCTTATGCCATTTCAGGCTTATTTCTGACTGCTATCGGAGGCCCATTACTAGGCCTCATTACAGCAACGCTTTATAAGGGAAACTGCTTAGACTTTTTTACAAGACCCGGCCGTCTTCTTGGCTTTCTTTTCATTTCTCTGTCTCTGCTTCTTTTGGGTCCCTTCGCTGTTATTCCAAGATGCTTCGTGGTTGCCTATTCTTCTATTAGCGCTATGACTGGTGGCTCTTATCTTACTCTTTTCTCAATCTTCTTTGGAGCCATTTCCATCTTTTGCTGTTTCAATCAAAAGCTCATTCTACCAATTTTGGGGAAAATATTTAGCCCCCTTTTAATCCTATGCCTTCTTTGTATTATTGTGTTTGGTTTGAAAAACGGATCTCCTCTTTTAGAGACTGCCGCCTCTTCAAAGCAATCTTTTCAGATGGGATTACAAGAGGGATTTGATACAATGGATCTCATTGCATCTATTTTCTTTTCTTCGTCCATTTGGACACTTCTATTTTTGAAAACGGGAGGGAAAAGCGAAAAAGAAATGAGCCGAATCGCTATTACTTCAGGCCTTATAGGAGGCACTCTTTTAGGCCTTGTTTATTTAGGCCTGGCTCTTGCAACAGCACACCACGCACAGGCTCTTACAGGTTTTGCTCCCGAGAAACTAATGCCCTCTTTAGCTCTTTTGACACTCGGACCCACGTTCGGAAACATTGCGAATCTCGCCATTGCTGTGGCTTGTTTTACGACCGTTGTAAGTTTATCTCAAACCATAGCAGATTTATGCCAAAAGGAATTTTTTCCAAATACGCTTTCGTACACACAATTTCTAATAGGTATTTTGGGTATTTCAATTGTTTTTTCGAATTTGGGATTTCAGAAAATTAGCCAGATTATTCACCCGCTCATTGCAGCTTGTTACCCTGCCATTATCGCCCTGACCCTTTTCAACTTATTTTTCAAAATATCGGGAATCAAGATGATTAAGAGACCTGTTTACGGAGTCCTTGCCTGCTCAGCTATGTTTAGGCTCTTAAATTTAATTTAGAACCTAAACATTTTTTAACAATATAACGAGCAAGACTAAGTTGAGACTTTAGCTTTAAATGGAGCTCTTGCACCTCTACGCGGCGCTTTACCTCTTACTTTAAAGCCTCTTTTTTCATTTGGATTACGAGGAGAATGACGTCTTGATCTACCACCTGGGCGGTTCGGCTTACTATTTCTTTGTCGTCTTGGCTCTAAGCCTTCGATTTCAACGACCTCAATAGCCTGTTTTGTATAGTGTTCAATTTTTTGAAGCACACTTAAATCTCTCTCTGCCGCAAATGAAAGAGCAGTTCCTTTTGCTCCAGCACGTCCTGTACGTCCAATACGGTGCACATAGTCCTCTGGATTTCTAGGTAAATCAAAGTTGACAACATGAGTAATAAGATTTACATCCAGTCCTCTAGCAGCCACATCTGTGGCAACTAAGATTTCAATTCGACCTTCTCTAAATCGAGTTGTTGTTCTGGTGCGCTGATGTTGACTCATATCACCATGAAGAGCAGCGACTCTTTGCCCTTTTTCTCTAAGCTCAGAAACGAGTTGATCTGCGTGCCTTTTAGTCGCTGTAAAAATGATCGTGTATTTAACTTCTTCCTTAGCAAGAATGTAGTCAAGCATGCGATTTTTATGCCCTACGTTATCAGCATAGAAAAGCTTTTGATCAATATTTTCATGCCTTTCATTTGCAACTTGAATGGTAATATCCTCTGGATTTTTCAAAAACATTTCAGAGATTTTGAATATAGCACCTTTAAGAGTGGCTGAGAATAAAAGTGTTTGTCTTTCTTTAGGAAGAGCCGCTGTAATTTCTTTCATAGGCTCTAAGAAACCCATATCAAGCATGCGATCTGCTTCGTCTAATACAAGCAACTCTACTCTAGAAAAATCGATCTTACCTTGGTTCATCAAATCAATTAAACGCCCCGGTGTTGCAATTAAAAGATCGTGTGGCTTTGATAACTGTCTATTTTGAATTTGGTAAGAGACTCCCCCACTAATACAAACCGTTTTGATGCGGTTTAAGTATTTGCTGTATTTATCAGCTTGTTGAGAAATCTGTTGAGCAAGTTCACGAGTGGGAGCCACAATAAGAACACGCGGTCCTCTTCCCGGGTTTTGGGGATTTGCTACAATATGATGAAGAGCTGGTAATAAAAAGGCAGCGGTTTTACCCGTCCCTGTTGGTGCAGAAGCTCGGATATCAACACCATCTAGAACCCTAGGAATTGCTTGCGCTTGAATCTTAGTTAGCTCTAAATAGCCTGATTCTGTAAGAGTTCGTAATATTCTAGGATCTAAAGATAAATTATTAAAAGTCATTCTAACCACTGTTTTTGTTATTTTAGTGGAATTATTTTATCATGTTTCTTTGGTTTAAAGATACAAGAACCTTTCGAAATTAAATTAAAATTTAAAGTATTGATTTTTGTTTAAAAACAAATAGAACTCCTCTCCTGCTATAGCTCTCTATATCTAGTAGCGTTAATAAAATTGACAAAGATTTTTTTTTATTATAGGTATAGTTCTTAAATTTAATTTAACAAAGAGCCCACAATGATCAATATTAAAAAAAAGATTGTTTTTACATTTTTTTTGAGCACTTTTCTTTTAAAACCACTTACCCTTATCTATGCAGAAACCTTTGTGTGGGACCCTCCTCAATTTAGCATTGATTCAACATGGGAAGCGAGTACCTCTTGGAGCGTAAATGGTTTGCCTTCTGGAAACTACCCTAATTCAACTACAGATATAGCTGAATTTAATACCTCTTCTGGAGATGTTGGATTCATAAGGCTGTTAACAAATCCTACAGTAAACCAAATACAAGTCAATACGAGTTCTTTAATAGGTTTTGAAAACGCTTCAGGCAGCTTTTCTAATACAGAGATAACACTTTCAGGAACCAATCCAGGGATTTATTTTAACTCAACTGATAGCACAAATCCAAAATTCACGACTCCTAGTACTCTAAACTTAGCAAGTAGCGCTTCTTTTATTAATCAATCAAGCACTGGAGGAACCCCTAACTACTCTTTTGAGAATACTCTTAAAGGCACTTTTGCAGAGCTTAACTTTGGAGACGGAGCAAATCCTTTATTCACTAATTTTGGAATACTAGGGTATGAAAATAATGAACCCTCTCTCACAATCAACAATACCCCAAACTCAACCCTAATTATTGGATCTACACAACAAGTAGAAAATGCAACGCTTATAAATAATGGAACGGCCCAACTTGAGATCTTGACTTTTTCAGCTCCAGTAAACTCTCCAAATAAAATTTTAAATAATGGCGAATTATTTGTTATTGGAACAAGTGCTGCTACTTTTGAACAAACAAGCACTGGAACTCTAACTACCTATATAGGTCAAAACTGGTCACCCTCAGGATATAACAGAGAAAATGGGTCATTACAAACGCTCCCTCATCAGACAGTTTCAAGCGATGTATATGGTCCGCAAATAGGTCCTGGATTTGATACAAATCCAAAAATGAGCTTAACCTTAGCTGGAAATTTAAATTTACAGTTTTTGCAAGGAGCGTATAAAGCTCAAGGTGACTTAGTCCTTTTTACTCCCACTTATACAGCTTCCGGAAGCTTTAATTCATTTGTCGGACCTTTTGCGGATAAAGTAGGTGATTTTAAATTAGATAGTACTTTTAGCTATATTTTTTCAATTACCAGCTCATTTGTAGTTCTTCCAGGCCCTTTAAGCTCCTATACTGGCACTGTAGGAAGTGTTGTTAATCATATATTCGGAGCCGATGGAATGACATACCCTGACTCAAGCACACTTTCATCTGACGAAGTCGTACATTTAACAGCTCTGAATCAAACAGGCTTTATCCAAGCTATGCAGAAAATGTCGGGATCTCAAACACAGTCTTTTAACAAAGTACATACCTCTACCAAATTCAAGGTTGGAAACACTGCCAATAAAAAGTTCTATCGAGCACACAGAAACTATATTGCAAAAGAACGCAACCTAGACTACCCTACATTTGGAATCCCATTAACGGGGCTCTATGTAGAACCTATTGGTGTCTATCACAAGCAGCAAGCACAAAAAATCAACTGTTGCAACACAGAAGCTGGCTTTGATAGCTACACTTATGGCGCTACTGTAGGTGGGATAAAAGTCATAAAAGAGCAATTTGTATTTGAAGGTAACTTCGCTTACACACGAACCAACTTCTTCTGGTTAGATGGCGAGGGAAAAGCGAACTGGGATAAACTCTACCTAGCCCCTTTTATTGGGTGGTTCAATCAAAAAGCCTATGCCAACTTTATGGTAATGGGAAGTGTTGCATTTCACAAGAACTACAGACATGTCAACCTTTCAAGTAAAAACATTGCAGAGAGCGACTATAATAGCTACGGACTTTTATTACGTGCTAATGGAGGAGCTCGTGTTTATTTTGGAAAAGGTTTTTGGTTCCAACCTGATGGAACTTTAAATTACATTACAACCTTTACAGATGGCTATAAAGAATATGGAGGAGGCAATACAAACTTAGTGGTAGCTAATCAAGTCAATTATTTTATGCAGCCGAGCTTCCGAGCCAAATTTATTCAAGAGTATTATACAAAAAAGTTTTGTTACGCTCCTTCCCTCTACCTAGGGGTTCTTACAGACATCCCTTTGGGAGACAATAATGGTAAAAGTCGTCTTGCAAGCGCTCCAACATCACAAATGTTTACCATCGTGTCCCCAAATCAAACAAGCTGGCAGATGATTGTAGGAGCTGATTTATATATGCAACGATTTGAAAAATTTATTCTAAATACCACATTTGAAGCCAACTTATTTAGTAAGCAAAGCGTCTTTGAACTGAAATCACGATTTGAATGGCTTTTTTGATCTAAAGCATTTTGAGGTTGCCTCCCTTGCTTTCTAAAAAAAGTAAGGATTTGAAGATTACTTTAAAAATCAAAAAAATTCAGAGCATTGGGATTATCGAATGCTTGCATTTCAGAAAAATTAAAACTAAAAATCATTGAGTTGGTTTTTAATCTCTTTTAGAGTGAAGCGTTTTTCTTTTAAACGTTTGATCTCATCTATCTTTTTCAGTACAGCATCCTCATATAAAAAGTACCCAGAATCTGTCACTTCACTTGCTCGAATAAGTCCCAGCTTAGTCCAATGCCTGATTGTTGGGACTGTTGCTTTGGCCCTTTTAGCAAGCTCTCCTATTTTGATTAATTTTTGAGTAGGTTGTACGAATTTTTCGCCTGTACCTTTTAAGGCTTTCAAATAAATTTCCAAAGATCTTTCAATACATTTGGTTATAAGTGCATGGTAATCGTCGAGAGAGCCTCCTAGCTGCGCTTTTTCAAGGCTGTTTAAGTAAGAGAGTCGATCTCTTTTACTAATAATTGCAGGGGGATACCCATGCATAATCAGGATTAGGTTCATAAGCAATCTAGCACTTCTACCATTCCCATCTACAAAAGGATGAATAGTCACCAGCCGATAATGTGCTTCAGCGGCTAACTTTGCTGGATGTATTTTTGATGACTTTTGTAGCCAATGAATAAATCCGTCCATCAAGTCAGGAATTTTTCTAGGATTGGGCAAAATAACTCTTGAACCTGCTATTCTAGCTGCCATATTTCGATACTTTCCAGTATTATCATCATCTATTCCTTTTAAAATAGTTTGGTGAATCTGAAACAGGTCTGAAAGACAAATTTTTTTTGATTTTTTCTGAGCTATTTTGTGGATATAGTCTAATGCCTCGTCATGATTTGTTGCTTCAAGATGCTCTTGAAGGGATTTCCCCCCAACGGTAATGCCCTTTTCTACAACAAGGAGAGTTTCTTGGCGCGTTAGAGTATTCCCCTCAAGGGCGTTGCTTGTGTAGGTTAACTCCACTCTAAACCAATCTTCTAGATTTAAAACAAGTTCACTTGAAAGAGGTCTAAATTGATCTAGTTCTGCTTTTTTTTGATCTATGGTATTATACATAAAGTGTAAGGTGATACTTTACACTTTACATTAACCCAAGCTTCTATTTAAAGGCAACAGAACAGAGTGAAACCCTCTATTGTGCTGATATATAGATGCTTAAAAATAAATCAATATCTGAACTTGTAGATAATCTTTGAATAATTCAGACCGCAGATATTATCAATTTATCAAGAAAAAGACGGACCCGGTCGCAACGAATTCGAACCTTTTCTATGATACCATTTACAGTGAAGCTACCCTGCCATCAAAGCTTGCCTATCTATCAAATCTTGGCTCCTAAGATAACAGAATTAAGACTTTTAGGGATGTCAAACAAAGAAATCTCTCGGAAGATCGGAATTAACATTAAAACGGTTTTAAAAGCACTTTCTCTTTATTAATTTGATAAAAAAGCACGTTGATTTAGATAAAACTTCTTGTTGGAAATTTCTTAAGGTGTTAAAAATCATTAAGATTTCTAAGATAGATGCTTGCAAATAGATGTTTAATTCAAGAAGAAAGCGTTCGAAAACACTGACGGCAATTGCCTATTTACTATTACCGCCATTTTTCCTCTATCGGCCATTAGAAAAGGTTTGCGAATATTTCCAACCCCAATTATACGACCTACTAATTTTACTTACTTATATTTTGATGCCAATATTTAATGTAATTTGGCTTCTTATAGACATTATAGTTAGCTTGGGTGAACTAGAATTCACAGAATTGGAACTTTCTTCTACGGGCCCTCATTTTAAATGGAAAAGGCGAAAAAAACAAGATAGTCCTTAGCACATCTATCCACAGTTCACTGAGCGTACCGTAAGCAATCTCCCAATTCATCACTATAAATCTGCCTTTTTATACAGTAATTGCCAAATTACGCCAGACATTCCCGAATAGGTTGTATGTTACTTATTATAAATAAATTAAAAAAACCGGACCCGTCGCAACGAATACGAACCTTTTCTTTGATACCTAGTAAACTAAAAATACCCTGCAATCACTGAATTGGAATAGTTCAAAAAATATGGGCCTATAATGCAATTACATATTGACAAGACAATAACAAGTAGGGTCTGTTCTGTATCGATGAATATAACGTTTTAGACCTTTGCGGGAAAAAAGCCTTTCTGTTTTTTTTAAAAAATTATAAAATTGAATGAAATTTATTCATTTTTCAAAGATAGATGTTAAAATATAACAAAGTTACAAAATTTGCAGTTCTATTTGGGATTTTTTTGAAGAGGGTGTTTTTTCTTTTAAAAAGCATCCTAGCTTTTATTTGGCTCATTGTTATTAAAATACGTGTCTGGCTAGCCAAACACAATTGGCGTCTTAGCAGAAATTTTAATCATTATAACCCAACTTTAGGAGCTACAGTCTATAAAAATGGGGGAAATTGGAATATAGCCTGCCAACACGTTCATTATAATGGATATAAGACAAAAAAAATAGCTAAGCAAGCTGCTCTTGAAATGTGGTTAGAGAATAAGCAATACCTTTAATTTTCGTGCCGCTGGACTTCAAACCTCATTATGTAAAAACAATAGCAAAAATAATGTTTTCCTCTTCCCCCACTGGAAATTGTTGAATATATTTTATTGCTTCGAGTTTACTTCTTAAAAAAAAAGCTCTTTTATCTTCCCCTTCGTTTGCCTCAGAAAACCAGTTTTCACCATTAGAAATAAGCCTTTTTTCAGTCATTTGATAAACATCTCCTCCTAACACTCCTAAATCTTCATTTAAAATGGAATTTAACATATCTAGTGCTGATTTTTTATCCCAAGCGAAGTCATTTAGAGAGTATTTCTCCAATGAAATACTGTTTTTTAAAATTTTATTTTCTAAAGACTTTTTTATCATGACAACTCCTGAACTGCACTAATTATATGGTTTAAAAAGCCTGTGGTTAACCTGTTTGTTTGCCTCTATAATCCACTCAAAATAACCTTCTTTTCCCTTATAAGAGCCCTTTAAAAGTAAATGCGTTCGTTCAATATTATCATGTCCAAGGATTATTTGTCTTTTACTTAAAGAGGCGTAGTTATCAACTATTTTTGGGAATGAATGATTATCGGGGAGAGCTGTTTTTGCATTTAACCTCATCTGCCTCTGAACTTTGGTTGTATATTTTGTGCCTTTTAGAGGATTGTTTGAAATATGAGGGTTTTTACGGACAATTTTAGGAGCTTTCATGCTCATTTCTATTATTCGACCGGATCCTAGAGCGCTTCTAACTAATCCATACCCTCCAGCCACAACTAACCCCATCTCAATACCAGTTCTACTACTATGTCGGTAGCTTGCGTAGGTAAGGTCATTAGGATTAATTCCTAAGACATCTTGGACCCAGCTTTCCACCTTTGAATACCTTTGCTGCTGTGACCTCTCAAAGGCTTGAATTCGAGCTCTTTTTTCATCTGAATCTGAAAGCAGCCTTACAGTGTATAATTCACTATAAAACGCAATGGCGTCTAAATCCTTCATAAGGTCGCAGCCAATATCTACTATCCCATGAGCAATACCACAAAAGGAACTCTTAAGACTTGAGCCATTCATTCCACATATACAAATGCATCCATCTGGTCTCATGTGATAGCCTGGGTGACCATGATTGACACAACCACAACCATCACTATAAAGCCCTAAAAAATCTTTATATCTTAAAGGGTTATTATGGACATAAGTGTAAAGATTAAGCCCGTCTACTGAAAGTGCTGGATCGGGGCTCACCCACTTCCCTATCTCAGGATCATAGTAGCGTTTTCCAAAATAAACGAGTCCTGTTTCTTGATCGTGATATTGGCTCTGAAATCTCCAAGGATTTGAGCAGTCTTTTTGAGAAACACTCTTCCCTCTTTTATTATAAATTTCTTCTTCTCCAAAAGCAGTATACAGATATCTCTCAATAACTTTTCTACGCTGAGGGTCTATAAGACAAGAAACGTTTCCATTGATATCAGAAATAGCAACTGATGCTTGTTCTGCAATCTCAATAGCTACGATAGAACTTTTTTCAAGATGATTTGGGTTATCAGGAATTCTCAATTGAATAATATTTCCTGCTTCATCCACACAACCAAGTTCATAAAAGCCCACGTAGAAATAACGGTAAACTGCTATTTCTATCTCTTCATCTTCTATTACTTTGGTAAGGCGGCGGCCTAAAGGATCATAGGTAAATTTAATTTTAAGGTTGTTCTCATTATGGACCTCTACAAGCCTGCCCAGTTGATCAAAATGAAAGGAACTAGTACCTTTTGCATCCGACTTTGATTTTAGATGGCCCGCATCATCATAAGCATAGTTACTTTCAGGAGCTATAGTTGTTTGATTGAGCAAAGAGACACTGCATTCAAATCCATTGTGGGCTATACGATTACCAAGTGCATCATATTCATATTGATTTTTTTCTAGTCCCTCTTCTGATATGAGTTGGTCAGCTCCGTCATATTCATAGAGATAGGCGACATTTTGAAGATTGCTTTCAACCTGTCTATTTGAAACATTCCCATTTTCATCATACCTTAAGACCTCATCAGTAAAAAAACCGGTTTCTATCAAAATTTTCCTTCCTAAAGAATCATAGGAAGTTTTTTGCATACCAGCATTCCCCGCTAACGCCTCACAGATAGCCGCTCCAGCTAGATCTCTCTCAATAATCAAATGAGTATATTGTTCTTGATTCTCCGAAGAAAGACGAGCAATTTTCTGGACAAATGGCCCATCATATTCGTATTGAATGTGTGATTGATCTGGCAAAGAGACTTTTGTAATGTTTCCCTCTCCATCGTAATCCAGGCTGAGGGAATAACCACCATAAGGATCATGATAAGTTTCTTTAAGAAGAGAATTATCTGAACTAAATGTAAAGTCTATTTTTTGCCTCTGCCCAATCTTAATTTTTGTGAGATTATTGGAGCTATCCCATCTGTGGGTATATTTTTTTTCTTCACCCAAGTGGCTTTGATAAATGATCGATTCAATTCGCTCATCACTATCATATGAGTAACAAATGGGCTTTTCAAATCCGGGAATCATTTTTTGAGTGATTTTCCCAAAAAAATCATAACTCTCTTGAATAAAAGGTTCTTCCATACTAGGTCCAATCATAACTTGCTCTAGCTCTCCCCCTGCCAGGAATGAGAAAGCATTTGAATATTCTACTTTTCCTTTTATTGGGGAAAATCCTTCAGCTCTCTCCAGTACCTTCTGCCCGGAAAGATCATAAAAATAGCGCTCCTCAAAAAGAAGGTCCCCTGAGAAATCTTTTTGAGAGAAAAAAACTAGATTTCCACTGGAGTCAAATACTTCTTCTATCTGATGGCCTTTTGCGTCCGTTGTCCGTTTGAGCAATACTTTTTGACCTTTAGAGTCTATATAACAGTCATCATATTCAACCTGTTTTGCAAAACCTAATGCATCTTGAACTTGAATAAGCCTACCCAACTCATCATACTCATAGCTTGCTAAAACGCTCCGTTGATTATTGGGATAACCGATTACTTGATCCAATTGATTAAGGGAATTATATTCATACTCTATTTGAGATAAAATTTTTCCCTGTTCATTTTCAACTGTTTCTTTAATAACGCGATCTAGTAAATCCAATTCCTGGCGATAGTTGCTAAATTCCGTTTCATTTTTCCATTTTTTTGTACCAACTACTCTACTTAAGCTATCGTATAAGATATTAGTAATATTACCGCTGCACCAAGAAGAATCGCTCCGCTCAGTTTCTTTTGTGATCTCAATCAACCTTCCAAATATGTCATATTCAAAGGTTGCTATACCTGTAGAATCACGTTTAGATTTTAAGTGAAAAGCACCATATCTATAATAATCTGTTCGATAACTGTAGCTTTTTCCTGGGAAAAAGTGTTCAATACTTTCAACTCTACCTAAATAATCATAGTCATATTTTTTTGAATATCCTGCTGTGTCTTGAGAACGGATCAAAGAACCAGATACACTATATTCATAAAGCTCTTCTTTCCCATCTAGATGTTCTATTTTTGTTGGTTTTCCTCGCACATTAAAAGTTGATTTTGTTTTTTTCCCGTCTGGATAAGTTATGACAATTTGATGATCAAAAAGATCGTACTCATAACTATACATAGGAGATAACAGTTCATGTTCATTGATCAATTGCTTAGGGTAAATAATCGACTTTAAACGCCCCAAATCATCATAAGAAAAGGATGTGCATCTCCCTACATAGTCTATTTCAGCAATTTTACTTCCTAAGGCATCGTATTCGAATCTTGTTTCAAAAGAGCTGCCTAATGAATTCTCCATGGCTTGAGCAACAAGATTGCCCTGTATATCGTAAGTATAGATGAGTTTTTTTAGATTTTTTTGCTCTGATATCAGCTGGCCATATTTATCGTAAGTATAAATCGTTATATTCCCAATTGGATCGGTTTCTGAAATGAGCAGCCCCTTAGCATCATAATCCATCGCTAAAGTATAGCAAAGTTCGCCGTTCGATCCATAAATTTCTTGAGAAAATATTTGTCCTTTACTGTTGAATTTATTAATTATTTTTTTGAGTAAAACTTCTTTGCGAGTATTCTGATCCCAAGAAAACTCTTCGATTATCTCGGGAGCACCCCTATTGGGCAACTCACCCTTAGGAATTGTTCTCGTGATACATCTTTCTCTTAGACTGTAGAGCCGATCTTTTTCTGTATGATCCCCATCATCGACAATAAGAGCAGTCAAAACCCCATGATCATAATCATAAAAGGTTCGTTTACGAATCTGACTTCTTTCTAAAATAAATTTAAAAAGTAAAATCTCTGTACCTTTTTTATATCCAAATTTAATTCCTGACCCATTTCCATCTCCTTGCACCACCATATCTATTCCATTGTCAGAAGAATATTCATACTTGGTAATATGACACTCTCCAGAAGGAACATCTTGGCGACTAAAGGTTATAGGCTCTGGAGAATACCCTGTGAAATTACCATATTCCTTTTCCTCAATGAGTCGGTGTTCAGTATCATAATTATACATTTTGTAATAAAAAATTTTTCCAGAAGCATCTTCTATAGATTCAGCAACTAAATCTCCCACGCGTTTCTTAGAGCCCCATCTTTTTCTCTCTTTTCGATATAAGCTCCCCTCTAAAAAATAATCTATGGCAGTGAGCTGGTAATCTTGATCAAAAAAATAACAACTCTTTACCCCCAAAGGATTGGTCACTTCCGTATAGCCACTCTCATCGAGATT
Organism: Chlamydiota bacterium; assembly: GCA_022601335.1. Taxonomy (GTDB): domain Bacteria; phylum Chlamydiota; class Chlamydiia; order Chlamydiales; family JAAZZY01; genus JAJACV01. The sequence continues at coordinate 15,720 of JAJACV010000033.1, forward strand.
AAGGTGATATTCAAAAGAAGTGCTAGCTTCTTCGCCAGATCTATAAGGATAGGAGACCCTATTTACTCGGTGGTCAGCTCCATCCTCATAGTTGATGGAAAAATAATTGCTCTCTGAGAGTTTTCTTTTAGTCAGGAGGAAACACTGGTCTTCAATTTGATACTCATACTCAATATCAATTCTTTGAGGATTGATAACCTGAGTTAAAAGTGAATGCTCTCCAGAATTGACTGCAAAATGATATTCAACCCAATCGCCACTACTCGAATTTGCTTTGATCGTTGAACCATAATCAAGAGTAATCCAACTGATGATTTGATTTTCATCTTCTGTTGTCATTGTGAGTTTAACAAGTTGGTCTTGTTCATCATATTCACTATGAACTTTGTTTCCAGTGGCGAGTTCTTCTATCTTAAGTTGATAATTTTGAGAAATTTCATCGTAAACAAAAAGATTCTTTCGTCCATCTGAGAAAAAGAGCTCGTAAGTGTTTTTTTCTGGATCAAAGCAGAGTTTATAATTCTTGATATTTGTCCAAGATGACGCTTTTCCGTGAGCTGTATTTGCAATTCCCAAGAATTCTTCTTCTGGATCGATGTAAAAAGTCGAAGTATTTTGAGGGTTTGTGACATTTTTCCAACCAGTAAATTTAAGAATGCTCCCCCTATCTGTACCCACATATATGTGTGTAAGCTCGAACTTTCCTTCATGGGTGGTATATGACTCCCCATTCTCTTGGTCTACCCTAAAAATTTTCTGCGGTCTTAAAAACCACCCTCCAAAATCAGCTGGTATAATTAACTTTTGGCTTGTATAGAACCTAGAAAGTAATAATGAATCAGAACCTTCAATGCTCAAATCTAATTCCAGGTCAGAATAATCACCATGTATAACGCTTACATTCTTAATAATACTTCCTGGATCAGCTTCTCTTGAACAAATGAAAGGCTGAGCATTTAATGAAAATTTAAACGAAAACAAGGAAATGAAAATTAAAAGATAAGAAAATCGAAACTTCATGCGTGCCCTCATTTTTATTTAAGAGAAACAAGCATTCGTTTTCGACTAATTTAAAGCAAGCATTCACAGAATAAGAGTTTGGGTAGAAAAGAGTGCAACATATATTTGTTGTTAATCATCCAAAAAGTATGCAAAGGACTTTTTCAGAGTTCTTGCTATTTTTTCAAGAGTTTCTAGAGTAGGTAAAGATTGACCTGTTTCATATCTTGAAATACTCTTTTGTAGTATCTCAGTAGCTTCTGCGAGGTCCGCTTGAGTCATATCCACCTCAACCCTTGCTAACTTGATTCGTTTACCTAATTTCTTTGCGTCCATAAACTTTTTTATTGTCATAAATATACCTCTAAGGGTATATTTTAGTCATAATATTGAAAGTTATTCTACTGCGAATACAGCAAAAAGGCAAGAGTAATGACATCTTTCCCAGAACACAACCTAAATGAAGATACATTTTCTGACTTAAACTGGAAGGCCAACTCTGCTTCAAAAAAGCTTTTGGACACTTTAATAATTATTCTCAAAGAAGAATATATCAGAGCTGCAAAAGCAAATCCTGAAATTTTCACAAAATAAGGAGCTCATATGAGAGTCGCCATTTATGCGAGATACTCCTCGGAAAACCAAAGCGAGAAAAGTATAGATGATCAAATTAGAGTCTGTCAAAAATACATTGACCAGCATAGTTATAGCTCTGATGAGAGTCATATCTACACAGACGAAGCTATCTCAGGTTCCATCATTAATCGACCAGGGCTGTTAGCCTTAGAACAAGCGATGGAGAACAAAGAATTTGATGCCGTTGCTGTTGATGATCTTTCAAGGCTCTCTCGAAGTAACCATCAAATGCTAACAATGGTTAATAAATTTAACTTCCACCAAGTGAAGATTATCTCTGTATCAGATGGAATAGTCACTGATGACGATAATTCTAAATTGGGCATTCATATCCGTGGACTCATTAATGAACTATATCTAGATGATTTGAAGAAAAAAACAATGAGAGGCTTAGAAGGACAAAAACTCAGAGGGTACAGCACAGGAGAAAGTGTCTATGGTTATAAATCACATCCTGCTGGGGAACTGAGGTTAAATAAGAAAGGACAGCCTAAATACGAGGGCATGGTTCATAAGATCTATGAAGAAGAAGCTCTAATTATTAAAAGGATTTACAAATGGTTTATAGAGGGTAAAAGCATTAGCGGTATTGTGAAAGAACTGAATGAAACAAACACACCTACCAAGAAGAATCAAAAAGGGGGATGGTGCGCCTCTACTATCAACCGAATTCTTAAAAATGAAAAATATACAGGGAATTGGGTATGGAGAAAACACAAAAATGTAATAGATCCTATTTCGGGAAGAAGAAGAAAGGTTGATCGTGATAAAAGTGAACAAATTGCTATATTTAAGGATGAACTGATCATCATTGATAAAGATATCTGGGAAGAAGCTCTCCAGCGCTGGAAAGACATAAATGGTTCTTGGCCAATGTCTCAAAAAACTGAAAAGACTAAAGGAAGTTTTAAGAGTTACGTTCACACAAGCCCAAATCATCTACTTGCAGGCCTTTTAAAATGCAAGACTTGTGGAGGCGCAATGGTTCAAGTGAGTGGTAAAGGTGGCGGCTACTATGGTTGTTACAATAACAAACGAAAAACATGCTCAAACAAGCTTATGATACAAAGAAAGAAAGCTGAGGCACATATTCTCCAAAATCTAAAAGAACGAATTTTGACTGCTGAAAATCTCAAATATGTTTACGAAAACTTAGAAAAAGAAATCAATAAATCACTTAATGAAGTACCTGAAGAGCTGAAACAAAAAAAGTGTCAATTTGATAAAGTTCAAAAAGAGCTCAAAAACCTTTTGAACTTCATTAAAGCAGGTAATTTTTCAAATGTTGTATCAGTAGCCATCACTGATGCTGAGAATCGCTCTGAAAAAATAAAAGATGAAATGAGTGGACTTGAATATCAACGAAAATCAAGCTTTAAAGCCCCTCCCAAGGAGTGGATTGAGCATCGATTAGAAAATTTTCAGGAAACTTTGAGCCAAAATACAAAGGCCTCTGCATTAGCTTTAAAGGGATTATTTGAAACTATCGAAATGGAGGCAGTCCCTAGCGAATGTTTTGTTGAAAATGGGCAACTTATTCAAAAAAGAGCTTACTATGTAGCTCACAGTCATGTCGACTCCCTTGCTCTCCTAGAGAGCAAGGGTTCGAATTCGTTGCGTTGTCGGAAGAGGAGGGATTCGAACCCCCGGATGGTTGCCCATCAACTGTTTTCAAGACAGTCGCATTCGGCCACTCTGCCACTCTTCCAAAAAAATTGAATTGATAGTTTAGTTAATTTCTAGAGTTAGATGCAAGAAATAAAACTAAAACTGAGAAAGAAATCGCTGATCATTTTCAGTGAAAAGACGAATATCTTTAATATTATGAAGAAGCATTTGCAATCGCTCTATTCCAAAGCACCAAGCAAACCCGCTATATTCTTCAGGATCAATTTTGCCAGCTTTGAGCACATTAGGATGAATCATACCCGCTCCAGCAACTTCAAGCCACCCAGTCTCTTTACAAATCTTACAACCTTTTGCGCTACACACCAAACATTCTATATCAGCTTCAAGTCCAGGCTCTACAAAGGGAAAGTAACTAGCTCTAAAGCGCATTTTAATCTCTCTTTTAAAGATCTTACTAAAAAAAGCTTTCAAAGTAGCGAGTAAATCTCCGAAAGAGACTCCCTTGTCTATGTAAACACCCTCAATTTGATGAAAAAACACATGGGATCTAGCTGAAATATTTTCATTTCTAAACGCTTTTCCGGGACAGGCCACACGAATGGGCAAGTCCTCTTTCTCCATCAACCTGACTTGTATATTGGACGTATGCGTTCTCAAAAGCATCTCTTTTGAAAAGTAGAATGTATCTTGCATATCTCGTGCAGGATGATCTTCTGGAAAATTAAGTGATTCAAAATTGTAAAAGTCAGATTCAATATTAGGTCCATATTGAATGGAGAAGCCCATTTCTTTAAAAATGGCTAATATATCTGTAACTATTTGAGTGATTGGATGCGGTCTACCTAAAAAACGCTTTCTACCTGGCAGAGTCACATCCATTTTTTGTGACTCTAACTTGATTTTCTCTTCTTTATGAAGAAGAGCATCAAAAGTATGCTGACAGGAATGAGAGAGCTCTTCTTTCAGGTCATTAATCATCTTACCAACTTTAGGACGCTCTTCTCTAGAAACATCTTTTAAAGAGCGCATTAGATCCTGGATCGGTCCTTTCTTGCCTAAAAAGCGAACCTTAATTTGATCAATTTCAGAGGAAGAGGAGGCTATCTCAAGTTGTGAGTTAAAGTCCTTTTTAATCCTTTTTATGGCCTCGTCCATTTGACCAATCCTTTATCTAGTTAGGAAGCTAATGCCATTTTTGCTGTATTTGCAATTTGAGTAAATGATGCAGGATCATGAACAGCTAGATCTGCGAGCATCTTTCTATTGATTTCACAACCCGCTTTTTTCAAACCATTCATCATTTTGCTATAAGAAATGCCATTGATTTTAGATGCAATACCAATTCTTACAATCCAAAGAGATCTAAAGTTTCTCTTATTGTGTTTACGGTGACGATAATTAAAAGCCATCGCACGCATAACAGCATCTGAGGTAAGCCTTAAGTGATTCTTACGATCTCCGACAAACCCTTTAGCGCGCTTGAAGATTCTCTTTTTGCGTTTTCTTGACGCTACTGCGTTAGTAACTCTTACCATGTTAACCTACTCCCATCATACGTTTGTACATTTTTAATTGACTACTATGCACAAGACCGGGCTGTCTAAGTTGTCGTTTACGCTTAGACGTTTTCTTCGTTAAGATGTGGCGCTTTCCAGGCTTTGTTCTTTTCAACTTCCCTGTTCCTGTCAGGGAAAACCTTGACGCAACCGCCTTTTTGGTCTTCATTTTAGGCACAATATTCTCCTTTACTTTTTTTGAGCTACTTGAGCTGGTGCGATAACCACTGACAAAGTCCTTCCTAATTGCTTCGGAGGGCTTTCAATGGATCCTGACTCGAGTAACGCATTACACATTTTCTCAAAGACTCTCTGTCCTATTTCTCTATGCAACATTTCTCTTCCTCGAAATGTACAAGAGAGTCGGACTTTATCACCCTTTTTCAAGAATCCTTTCGCTTTATTTACTTTAAACTCTAAATCGTGGGTATCGATATTAGGTTTGAATTTTATCTCTTTAACTTTTACCTGGTGAAGGAGTTTCTTTCCTTCCTTTTTCTTTTTAGTCTGGTCGTACCTAAACTTACCATAGTCCACAAGCTTACAAACTGGAGGGTCTGATTTAGCAACCACTTCGACAAGATCTAAGCCCTCTTCATGAGCCATTTTCAAAGCTTTTTCAGTTTCGATAAGCCCAATTTGTTTCCCATCACTACCAATAAGTCGAATTTTTGGTATTCGTATCTGCTGATTAACTCTCAATATTCACTCTTAAGTTTATAAGTTACTTAGTTTTTCAAGAAGCTCTTCTTTTGTTAAGAAAAGTTCTTCTCGCCCCTCAGCTTCTCTGAAGGTTATTTTTTTAGCTGCAGCTTCTTTTTCACCAATGATGCCTACGCAGGGTATTTTTTCTTTAAAAGCCTTATAAAGCTTTTTCTGCAATTTTTCCTGTTGATCGTCCACAGTCACAACGATGTTATTTGCTTTAAAAAACTCAAGTACTTCTTGGAGAAAGTCTTCTCCCCCTTTAAGGGACATAAATCTTACTTCTAAAGACTTTAGTTTTTTTGAAAGTATTCCACCCTCTTTTTCAATTAACCAACCGAGTAATTTCTCTAGCGAAAAATCACAAGAACCATTCAAGTAGGCTTCACTTTGACCTAATACTATCTCTAAGTTAAAAGAAGCTAAGCTTCTTCCCCAGTGATCTACGAGTCTAAAAAAGATTCCGGCGTCTTTTCTACTCAGCTGTGATGCCTCTTCAATCCCACAGGATTTCAATGCTTTTTCTACAAAAGCGCCCTGTTTACCACAGGAATATTCCACTTCATAAGAAAAGTCCAAAATTTTAATCATTTTCAAGTAGAAATTCAAGCAATAAATACATTCATCGAGAAGTTGTTTCTGAAAAACCACTACTCCGAAGTGATTTTGGAGACCATTGGAGATAGAAAAGAGCCCTTTTAAAAAAGGATTTGTCACTTTAAACTCAGCTGGCGCCCAAGTAAATTGCCTAGAAGTTAAAGAATTATTTTCAAATTCACGCTTTAGAGAGTTCTTAAATAGCTCTTCAGAAAACTTAGAAAAATGAACTTCTTGAAAATCAAATTCTTTAAAGGAGGAGCTAAAGAGATTTTTAAGCTTTTCCAAAGCCTCTATCCCTTTAGACTGAAATATCCAGCCTAGATGAGCTCTATTAAAAAGTTTTTGAGAAACGCCACAAGCCTCATGGTTTACTTTGTGGATCTGCTTTAAAGCCTGAAGCCTTTTTTTAAGTTCTTGCTTATTCTCAGCAACGACCCCACAGATTCGGGTCACCCTAAAAATTTGTTTTTCAACAACTTCTACATCTTCATATTCAATATGCGTTAGCTTAAACACTCCTTCAAACTTTTCTTGAAATGCCTCCGGAGATAAATCATAGTAATCTTCTATTCTCACCAGGGAAACAAGTGACTTTGGAGGCAAATCCAGATAACTGTCTTTGAACGATTGCTGGCGATGTTTAAAGAGCTCACGGGCATTTTGAGCCACCATTTCGATAGGCTCCAAAACGGGACTTTGCTCCACTTGCTCTAACATCTCTCTTTCAATGTGTTCTAGAAAAATCTCATTTATAGACTGAGAAGCTACAATTTCGTAACAGAATTGCGCTCCCATAGAGTAAGTTCTGAGCAACTGAACATCGGAAAATAACGTGTGCAAAACCCGTCCCAAAATCAAAGCGGCACTTTGACTCTGAGCTTTATTAATTATTTTTTTCATGAATTAAAAGTGGGATATAGCTGACTCGAACAGCTGACCTCCACCATGTCAAGGTGGCGCTCTAACCAACTGAGCTAATACCCCATTGTCCAAAAATTGGTTAAGAATAGGAGAATTATAGCAAATTTAAAAGAAATCTTCAATGAAGAAAAATGATTTAATTTAATAAAACAAGCCACAAGAACTATTTAAAAACGCTCTTGCTTCTTGAGTATATTTCCAATAATATCTTGCGTCCTTCGAAGCGCATGTAGAACAAAGATTGATAAATCTTTTTTTGCAAAATTAGAAGAGAAACAGCATATTATCTACTCAAACTTAAAATAAATATTAAATGACTTTTTTAAATAATCCAATTGATTTGGCTCATTTTTACTGGAAAGGCTTTTTAAAGCCTGGCTCTTTGGCTTTGGATGCTACGAGCGGACAAGGACAGGATACCCTTTTTCTATCTACCCTCTGTTTGCAAGGGCATGAGGGACGCGTCTATGCCTGCGACATACAAGAAAAAGCTATAGAAGAGACTCAAAAAAGGCTCTCTTTAAATCTTTCTAAAAACCAAATTGAAAAAATTTCTTTATTTCAAATTTGTCACAGCAAAATAGATACCCTTAATATTCCTTCTTTAGATCTTGTGGTCTACAATTTAGGCTACCTGCCAGGTAGCGATAAGACAATTACGACAAATACGGAAACAACACTTGTTAGTTTTGAAAAAGCACTGAACCTTTTAAAAAAGGGAGCTTTTCTAAGTATTACTTGTTACCCAGGTCACTTAGAGGGGTCTATCGAAACAGAAGAGGTGTTAGATTGGGCATCGAAACTTAATAGAGATTATAATGTGTGTTATCACCAATGGAGCAATAGATCAAAAAAAGCTCCCACCCTCTTGATGATTCAACGAAAATTAGCACTTCCATCCGGTAATGAATAACTATCTTCTTGTGAATCGATCCCAAATGCTTGTTTCATCTCTGACATAATAAAAATACTCCCTATAAAAAGATAAAGAGTTTTTTCGTTCCCAGACTCAACCCTTTTTCTAGCCTGAGCAGGTAAAACAATTGGACTATTTTTTTTGAGCTGTTTTTGTATTTCTCCAGCGGGGTTCAATCTGCAGTGACTCCCCTCAATTATGTAGATTTCGTCAGCATGCTTTTCAATGATTGAAGCCATAGACTCCACATCATGCCCAATGGAGACTGAGAAGAAAATGACTTTCCGAAAATTTGGGTAGTCACAAACTACCTGCTTAAACAAAAAGCGTAAACCTGCCTCATTGTGACTCATATCTAGAACAACTTCTTTGCCAAAAAATGGAATCTTTTCAAAGCGGCAAGGCGGCTTTTGCAAAACGCCTTTATTGATAGAAGTTTCTGAAATTTTAAAATCATTCTGAAGAAATTTCAAGCTTTCTTTAGCAATAGCCTGATTTTCCTCATCATAGGTGTTAAATTCTCCCCGAACTCGAAACACAGGTGCTCTTTCTTTTTTTATTTTCTGCTCTATGCTCTTTTGGGTCACAGTAGGACCTAAGACAAGAGGGACCTTATGCTTAATAATGCCCGCTTTTTCGAAAGCTATTTCTTCTAGAGTATGACCCAAAAGGTGTTGATGATCAAAACTAATGGATGAAATCACTGTCAGATAAGGGTCAATACAATTAGTTGCATCAAGACGCCCCCCTAATCCCACTTCAACAATGGCTACATCTACATTTTTTTTAGAAAAATATAAAAGAGCTAAAAGAGTGATGACTTCAAAAAAAGTTAATGGATGCTGAGCTCGACACTCTAAAATTTCAGGTAAGAACTCAACGACGTCTTCCTCTGAAATAAATTGCCCACTGATTCGAATTCTTTCTCTAAAAGTAGCTACATGTGGAGAGCTATACTGACCACAAGAGTATCCGGCATCAGTCAAAGCCGCACTTATTTTTTCTACACAAGAGCCCTTACCATTTGTGCCAGCAACATGAATTATAGGATATTTTTTTAGATTTAATAACTCATAGGTTTCTTTGATTTCGCTGACGCTCATTCTAGACTGACGCGCAAAAAGCAAGCTCTGCAAAAACTTATTACATTCTTTGTAAGTCTTCATTTTCAAGATACCTCTGATAAAATAGCTGAAAAACATCTTCTGAAACCCAGGAGGCTCCTAAAGAAATATAAGGTTTGTGTAATCCATGAAAATCAGATCCTCCCGTTTTAAGCCAGTTTCTATTATCAGCTAATTGGATCCATTTCTTTTCATCTCTTAAATGAAAGTGAGCGTAATACGCTTCAAGCCCATCGAATGGAAGCGCAAGCAATGCCTTCAATAGTTTACTACTCTTTATTAGATGAGGGTGCGCAATGATGGCAAAGGCTCTTGTTTGCTTAGCAATTTGCAAAACATCTTCGACACTAGGTCGTTTCCCTGGAACAAAGCAAAGCTCTCCCTCTGCAAGAAATCGATTAAAAGCTTCTCGAATAGATCCCACATACCCTCTTTCCATCATAGCTTTCGCCATATGAGGCCTTCCAATGACACCTATATCTTCTTTAAGTTTATCAAGCTCAAGAGGCATGCCCTGTTTCTTGAGATTCTCTAAAATCTGTCTATTTCTCTCCTCTCTCTCTTTTTGCTGAGAGTCGATAAATATATTGATCTTTTGATCTTTTGGCGAAAAACTGTAAAGCAGTATATGAACTGAATCCCCTTGCCATTGAGAGCTAATCTCAACCCCTGGAAGCAATTTTAAAGGATAGTCTTTTACCTTATCTAGCGCCTCTGAGTAAGCTTTTATAGTATCGTGGTCTGTAATCGATAGGCCACTGAGATTTTGTTTAACAGCTTCTTCAAAAAGCTCTACTACGCTATCGCTTCCATCAGAATATATAGAATGAGAGTGTAGGTCATACCTCGTTTCAGTCATCACACCCCTCATAGGGCAAAAATCTTATTTCCTTTTTCAAGCTGAGCCCTAATTTTTTTAGTGCACTTAACTCTATTAAATCGACTAAATCCAAGACATCCTGAGCTTTAGCCCCTCCCGTATTTACTATAAAGTTAGCGTGGAGTGTCGACACTTGAGCTCCACCTATTTGCTTTCCCTTTAAACCTAAATTTTCAATGAGAGCTCCCGCTGATACATTGTGAAGATTGCGAAAGACACATCCACAAGAGTTTTCTTGCAGAGGTTGTGTCTTTTGCCGAAGACTTAACAAGTGCTTTTGAGAATGATAGGCATCCGGTGAAGTTTTCAACTTAAAGTGAACTGCAGTAATAACCCCTTTTAGATAATGAAAAATCGACCATCGATACTTAAAAACTAATTCTTCTTGATCAAAGCAATGTTCTTGGCCGTTTAAATCTAAAAACTCAACTTCCTCAATGACATCTTTGACTTCTTGAGCATGGGCTCCTGCATTCATGTAAACAGCGCCTCCCACGGATCCTGGAACTCCTGCTGCAAATTCTAAACCTGAAAGATTCAACTTAGCTGAAAAATGTCCAAGTTTCGCAAAAGAAGCTCCGCCTCCTGCATAAATTTGCGTCCCATCTCTTTCTATAAAATCGATTTTATTTAAGATTACGGCCCCGTCAAATCCCCTATCATCAAAGAGTGTATTGGAACCTTTTCCAAGAATATAGCATCGAATTTGATTTTGTTTACAATCAAGAAGAGCCTCTTTAAGTTGGCTTTTAGATGAGACTTCGGCAAAAAGTTTAGCGCACCCACCAATTTTATAAGTAGAGTAAGGCGCCAGTGAAACGTTTTCTGTCCAAATGGAACTGAGTTTTTTTGATGACATAGCTTTTAGATTTAAATAGCATCAGTATAAACAGTCTCGGATTTATTTTTATAGAGCTGATCTAAAATTCCGTTTACAAAGCGTCCTGCATCTTTGCAACTAAATTTTTTAGCGAGTCGAATAGCTTCAGAAATGGAGACTTTTTCTGGAATGGTGTCATCAAAAAGAATTTCGTAAAGAGCCAGTCTCAAAATATTAAGTTCTATTGATTGAATTCTATCTAAGTCATAACCTACACTTACTTCACCAATACTTTCATCGAGCTTAAGTTGTTTTTCACGAATAAGTGAAACATAAGACTTGGCACGATTTACATTTTGTTTTGTTGTTTTAAGAGTCGACATGTAAAAATTGATCTCTTCAACTTCAGCGGTATCTACAAACTGATGTCGATAAAGAAGTAAAAATACAAGCTCTCTAAACTTTGCTTGGGGTAGACTCATAACTTAATTATTTTTAATTATTCTTCTCCCAATATTTTAGCATAAACATGAGTTTTGGTAGTTGATTTTTTTAGAACAAAATTTTAACTTGACAGTCTTGGGATAAATAACCTGTATAATGAGGAAATTAAATGATTTTTGACCTAGAAATGATACGAAATGTACACCACAAAATGCCTGAAAAACTGAACCATGCTCGATCTATTTTAAAAAAACCTTTAACACTTACTGAAAAAATTCTTTATACACATATGAGCAATGACCTAACAGAAGGCGCTCAAAGGGGGAAATCCTACGTTCTTTTCTCTCCTGATCGAGTCGCCATGCAGGATGCCACAGCTCAGATGGCTCTACTACAGTTTATGTGCGCTAAGAAAGAGAAAACAGCCGTGCCATCGACAGTGCACTGCGATCACCTCATTCAAGCTGAAATAGGTGCTAAAGAAGATCTGAAGCGGGCAAATAATGAAAGTCACGAAGTCTTTGATTTCCTCAAAAGCGTCTCTCAAAAATACGGCCTAGGCTTTTGGAAGCCTGGATCGGGCATTATACACCAAATTATCCTCGAAAATTACGCTTTTCCGGGCGCATTAATGATTGGTACAGACTCCCACACTCCTAATGCGGGAGGCCTTGGCATGATAGCTGTGGGCGTAGGGGGCGCTGATGCGGTGGATGTGATGGCTGGCATGCCCTGGGAGCTTAAGTTCCCTAAAGTTATAGGAGTCAAACTAACGGGTAAAATGCAAGGATGGACCTCCCCTAAGGATGTTATTTTAAAGTTAGCCGGAATTTTAACAGTAAAAGGTGGAACAGGCGCTATTATTGAATACTTTGGAGAAGGGACTGAGACAATCTCTTGCACAGGTAAAGGAACCATTTGCAACATGGGCGCTGAAATTGGGGCCACCACATCTCTTTTTCCATACGACTCAAGAATGTCTGACTATTTAAAAATAACTTCCAGAGAAGAAGTCGCCCAAAGTGCCGATCAAATTCAGGACTGTTTAAAAGCGGATCCAGAAGTTTTAGAAGATCCAGAAAAGTTTTACGACCAAGTTATTGAAATAGACTTAACTTCTTTAGAACCTCATATTAACGGCCCCTTTACTCCTGACAAAGCATGGCCTATATCAAAATTTGCTGAAGCCGTCAAAAACAATAACTACCCTGATGAGCTTAAGGTGGCACTTATTGGATCCTGTACAAATTCCAGTTATGAAGATATTGAGAGAGTGACATCTATTGCACGCTTTGCAAAAGCAAACCAATTAAATACTAAATCTAAATTAATGATCACTCCTGGCTCTGAGCAAATAAGAGCGACTATTGATCGTGATGGACATCTCAAAGTTCTAGAAGAAATCGGAGGCCTTGTTTTAGCCAATGCTTGCGGCCCTTGCATTGGACAGTGGAAAAGACACGATGTAAAAATGGGAGAAAAGAACTCTATTCTCACCTCTTACAACAGAAACTTTTCCAAAAGAAATGACGCCAACCCTGAAACTCATTCTTTTGTAACAAGCCCTGAAATTGTGATGGCAATGGCTCTTGCAGGCACGCTCTCTTTTAACCCTTTAAAAGATAGTTTAAAAAATGAAGAAGGCAAAGACGTCAAACTAGAGGCTCCTTCAGGAAAAGAACTTCCTCCTAACGGGTTTGATCCAGGTGAGGACTGTTTTATAGCTCCTGTTAAAGAGGCCTTTTCTTTAGAAGTTAAAATCGATGAGTCAAGTGAACGACTGCAACTATTAACTCCTTTCAACGCGAGAAAAGCAACCGACTTTCAAAAGATGCCCGTTTTAATGAAAGCCAAAGGAAAATGCACCACGGATCATATTTCTCCTGCTGGAAAATGGCTTCGCTTCAGAGGACACTTAGACCGTATTAGCGACAACATGTTCATTGGAGCTGTAAATGCTTTTAGAGAAGAAATAGGCAAGGGACTTAATGTTTTCACAAATGCTGTCGATTCTTTTTCTAAAGTAGCTCGCGCTTATAAAGAAAAAAAAGCCACTTGGATTGCAGTGGGTGATGAAAATTATGGAGAGGGTTCTTCTCGAGAACACGCGGCTATGGAGCCTAGGTTCCTAGGAAGCGGAGTCATTCTAGTTAAAAGTTTTGCAAGAATTCATGAAACCAACCTGAAAAAGCAAGGGATGCTTGCGATTACTTTTGAAAATCCATCCGACTATGATAAGATTCAAGAAGAGGATCGCCTCAGCATTACGGACCTCGAACAATTTGCCCCAGGCAAATCTCTTACTGTTTTAATCGAGCACAAAGAAGGTTCAACAGAAGAAATCAAAGTCAATCACACCTATGGGCAGAACCAGATAGATTGGTTTTGGGCAGGTAGTGCGCTGAACTTGATTGCGAAAGCTCATTAGAATGAGAGAGAAACTATAGGTTAAGATCGATTAACAGGCCTAACCCCCTTCCAAGTCGATTAAGAGCTATTTGAGTTAAAACGCGATATGAAATCCCCTTAAAAGATTCATATTATTAAAATTTTAAATTGAATGTAGTGCATCTGTTTTTAAAACTAACGAAGATAACTGTTATCAAATTACGCTCAGCCTGCTCTCTCTGAAAAAAAAGAAACCTGAATCACTTTGGAGAGTCCAAGCAAGTAAATATAGGTATTCGTTGCTACAAAGGCTTTAAAAGCAAATCGACTTAAAAGTGAGTATGTACCTTGAACTATAAGGTTTGATCTGCAAGCCAGATTATCCTGCGGAGGGTAACATAGTTTAGTTTGATTTTTAATTTCTTGAAATTCACTGAAAACTTCCGAAACTGACTGAGCTAACATAGCTCCTGAACCAATTACAAAAAGAGCTTTTATAGCACTACCTTCTGTAGGAAAATAATAGTTTGAAAAAGCATTAAATCGGGAAATCATACTCATAAGATAAACTCTTGTTTTAAATAAATTACTAAAATAATAAAAACAATCAAATATGCATAGTACTATTGTCCGTTTATGAAAATTTAGATCTGAAAAAATTCGTAGCTAAGTCTTTTTTTTTGAGCATTTTTATTGAACCAGCAGCACAACTTAAGTGATCATCAACTAGAAAGATAGCTTAAGAGTTTTCAAGTGAAACAACTCTTCATATTTTTTAAAAAGTTTCTGATAAACCTTGTAACGGTTATAAATTATGCTGTAGAAAGCCCACCAGAAAATCCCAAATAACCCTCAATTTGATCCTGGAGATGTTGCTGCGCAGAGTTGGGTAAATGCTCTACAAGATTAGTTAAAATTTTCAAATTGCATCCATTATGTCGCTTAATAAGAAATTTCACAATTCTGATGAATTCTGTTTCTCCATCATCGTTTTCTTTAAGTAACTTTTTATAATCAAAGTGGGCAGAAAGAAAGGTTAAAATTTCATCAAAATTCTCAGGTCCCGTCATAACTAAATCTTCTATAAAATCATAATCCACTTTCACTAACTGATCAAAAGGACAACCTGCCTCTAAAAGAAATTTGGTCATTTGCATCTTTGTTTCTAAAAATATATCAAGAGAATTAGCGCTTTTTTCAATTCCACCAACAACCTTAGTGGGGCAAAACGAAAAATTGTGAACATTTGCACCATTTGCAATCATGTCTCTCACCAGAGGGAAATCCCCTAGCATTACAGCAATAAAAAAAGCAGGTGGATTCCCAAAAAATTGTTTATAACTGTTTAGAATATCAAAATCATCGAAATCTAAATCTGACACTCGGTAATATTGCCACATTGTTTTTATTGCATTTCTTCGGGATAGACTTTTTACCTTAAGTACAACTTCCAATTCCACTAGAGTAAATCCCTCTTCGAGCTCAGATTTAATTTCTGAAATGTCTCTATCGAAGTAACCGAAATCAAATAGATATGCATTGAAGCAAGAAACTTCAAGATCACATAAAAAAGGATTTGTAATTTCAATTTCCTGATTTGGGTTTGCTCCCTTTTCAATAAGGCAGCTGACTTTTTCTAAATCAAACTCATAAAAAGCTTTTTGCAACTCAAAAGCAAGCTGACTTTTTGACGAAGGCTCTATAGAAGGTAAATTTAAAGGCGCAACAACAGAGGGTCGAAAAGAAATAGCAGACATTATAGATATTTCTGGAGGTCTAGAAACATCTGGATTAAAAGATATTTCAAAAATAAATATTTTTTTAAATAAAATTAAATTAATTAACAATGAAACTTAAAAAAAAGATTCCTTTAATCGATCAGCACAACAAAAATGGATTTTGGGGTGGTAAATTTGGTGGTAATTTTATACCTGAAACTTTAAAAAAGCCTATTGAAGATTTAACTGAACTTTTTGAAAAACTTAGATACGATAAGAAATTTCTTAAAGAAAGAGACTATTATTTCAAAAATTATATAGGCTCTCCTACTTCATTTGTTAAACTTCAAAATCTATCAGATCACTTAAGTGGAGCTCAAATATATGCCAAAATG
>JAJACV010000034.1 GCA_022601335.1 Chlamydiota bacterium
ATCTCGCCCGATTTCACTAGACTCTACTAAATTGTGAATACGAACATAGGGTTGTGTAAAAAGCAATTCAATGAGTTCTTTACTGTAAATAGAAGATGCTTTTGCTTTGATAAGCGAAGAAGATTCTTCCATTAATTCTTGAATGGCAAAGATTTTTGACATTGTCCATTTTGATGTTTGAAATATTCCTTCTAGAAAATACAGTATCCATTCAACCCAGGCTCCCTCAGTAGTAACTTTCAACAGCTTTCTATAATATTCTGCTTTATTTTTGATAATGTAGCCGCTCAAATACAGAATAGGAGTATCTAAGAGTCCTCGATGTATGAGATACAATAAGTTGATTATGCGTCCAGTTCTACCATTTCCATCCGAGAAGGGGTGTATTGCTTCAAATTGATAGTGCTGTACAGCAAGTTTTATTAGTGGGTCAATACCATCATTTTCTTGATGGATATAATTTTGCCAATCCGTCAATAACTCTCTTAGTCTTCCTTCTCCATCGGGTGGTGTATAAATTTTTTTACCCGTAACATCATTGACTAACGCTGTGCCAGGAAGCTTTCTAATATTTGTTTCTATAAGTCTTATTGTTGAGCATATACTACAAATCAAAGAGATACTTAAGGGGCGTTTTTTAAGTGATTGATATCCTTGATAAAGCGCTTGCCGATATTGAAGAGTTTCTTTTGTTGCTAAGGACATTGAATAAGAAGAATCTAGTGCATACTCAAACAACTCATCTGTTGTTGTTACAATATTTTCTATTGCTGAGCTAGCCTGTGACTCTAATAATGGAATGCTATTAATTAAAAACGTTTGGTTAGGTATGAGCCTTTCTGCTATCTTTAGCTTCGCAAGTTCTTTATTTGCTTCTATACAAGCTTTCAATATCGTAGGAGTTTCTAAGTCAATGCCTGGAGGAGGAAGATTGGGCAGATCATTAAATGGAGTTTCAGGGTTAAATTTTTTCATATGTTGAATTTTTATGTAAAAATCAACATATTAGAGAAATGCGTTGAATTAGTCAATATATTATTTTGATTTGTTGAAAATCAGAGGAAAAATCAACATATCTGGTTTAAAACTAATCTTTAAAATTTGATTATTAGGTATTTAAGTAGTTATATTTGCTAAACAATATTTTAACCCCAATCTAATCAAAAGTTCTAGACTTGTCTCTCTACCTCTATCTTTTAAAGTAAGTAGATTGATAGTATGATATAAATCAATTTACGCACTAGATTAAATGAAACTAACGCAAAAATTGGAAACTTTCAGCTAGATCTTAACCTCCTTCTTACAAATAAAGGTGATAGCTGTGCATTTACACAAAAATCACCTTTTACTAGATTTATCTAAAATAAAATACCGGAGACCTCATTGCCCCCCCTTATCAGCTGTAAATCTATTAGTAAAGCACATGGTTCACGAGATCTTTTTCAAGATCTTTCTATTACTTTTTCAACGGGGAACCGTGTGGGGCTTATAGGTCCTAACGGCGCTGGAAAATCGACTCTTTTAAACATTATTGCTAAACTTGATTTCCCTGATAGCGGTGAGGTCGTTCATAGTAAAGATACTCGTATAGGTTATGTGCCTCAACAAGTAGAGAAGCATAGTGGAAGTATCCAAGAGGTTCTAGAAGAAGCTTTGATAGAGCGTAGTCATATAGAAGAGTCTAATAGGGTTGGCCATATTAGACGAATATTAGGAAAAGTGGGATTTACGGACCCAGAACAACTTGCGAGTGAATTGTCAGGAGGATGGGCACGTAGGTTAAGCATCGCCAAGGCTCTCGTAAATGAACCTGATGTTCTCTTGTTAGATGAGCCTACAAACCATTTAGATTTAGATACGATTTTATGGTTAGAGAGCTTTCTTCAAAGATCTTTTAAAACGTTTATTGTGACAAGTCATGATCGTATATTCCTAGATAGTATTAGCAATAAGGTTTGGGAATTAAGTCATCGCTATCCAAAAGGAATTTTTTCTGTTGATGGAGATTATTCTGAATTTATTGAATCACGAGAGCGGTTTTTAAAAGGCCAAGAACAGTATGAACGAGGTCTTCGATCAAAAAATAGAAGAGAGGAAGAGTGGTTGAAGCAGTCTCCCAAAGCGCGTTCAACAAAAGCTAGAGCTCGCATACAAGAAGCTGCTAAATTGCAGCATGAACTTGCCAAGGTTAAGTTTAGAAATAGTGAAAGTAAAGCAGAACTTGGTTTTAGTGTGACAGATAGACAAACCAAAAAACTCATGGTAGCTAAAAATATTAGTAAAGAGTTTGAAGGCAAAAAAATCTTTTCCAGCATAGATATTAGGCTAATGCGAGGAGATCGTTTAGGAATTGTAGGGGGTAATGGGAGTGGTAAATCAACTTTATTAAAAATACTCGCTGGAGAAATTGCTAGTGATAGCGGCACTATCAAATATGCAGATGATTTAAAGATCTTTTATTTTGACCAACACCGTGAAAATTTAGATCTAAATCTTTCATTGCGTCAGGCGCTTTCACCTCATGGGGAGACAATACTATATCGAGGTAGAAGTATTCATATTAATAGTTGGTGTGAGAAGTTCTTATTTGATAAAAGCCGATTAGATCTCCCTTTAAATCTTTTTTCTGGAGGAGAGCGTGCTCGTATTCTCATTGCTCGTTTAATGATGCAGCCTGTCGATGTATTGCTTCTTGATGAACCTACGAATGATCTTGATATAGATACTCTTGAAATACTCGAAGAAAATCTTGATGATTTTCCAGGCAGCGTCGTTTTAATTTCTCATGATCGTGCAATAATCGATAGAGTCGCTGATACTTTATTGGCTTTAGATACTGTCGGAGGCCCTCGTACTTTTAATGACTCTGAAGCTTGGCTGGAACAACGAAAAAAAGAGGCGCTAGAACAGTCTCGAGAATCTTCGGAAAGCAAAAAAAAACAGTCGGTCAAAAAAACGGGTCTTTCCTATAAAGAGAAGCAGGAATTGTCAAAAATGGAAGAGACTATTAATGCTCTTGGAGAAGAGCTTGACTTTCTCTCAACTATTCTTGATGACCCAGCAATTCAAAATAATACAGATTCCCTACAAGAAGCCTGTAAAAATCTTGCAAAGAAACAAGAAGAAATTGATGAAGCTTATCGTCGATGGCAGCAGCTGGAAGACAAGAGCTAACAAATTAGTAATAGATTGTGCTCTATCTTTCAAAAAAGTGGATTTGAGGACGACAAGCAAATGACGCTATTATACTATAGATTACTTTCTCCATTTCCACCTTATTTCAAGGTTTCATTTTAATAAGTGAAACTTTTATTTTGTACAGCAATCTAAGAAGAGGTCCACTTGATGTTACCATCAGAAGCTATAGAAATAACTATTCTTTGTGAAAATACATCTAGTGATGTGGGTTGCCTGGCCGAATGGGGATTTTCTGCCTTTATTCGTTTTAGCGGTGCCAATATTCTTTTTGATACAGGTTATTCTGATGTCTATCTACAGAATGCTAAAAATCTTAATCTTGATTTAGAAGATTGTGACTATGTTGTTTTTTCGCATTTCCATTGCGATCATACTCGAGGACTACAATTTCATAACTTTAATTCCAGAAAAAAAATCATTTGCCACCCTGAAGTTTTAGAAAAACTACCTCCAAAAGAGGCGCTTGTTTTACAACGAGATTTTGAATTACTTCCCTCTAAAAATGTTATTGAATTTATCCCAAATGTACTTTTTCTTGGCGAAATTCCTCGCAAAACTTCTTTTGAAAAAGGTCGATTTGAGAATGACAAACTAAATGACAATTCAGCAATAGCAATAAAAACAGAGAGGGGAGTTGTCGTTGTTTCTGGTTGCTCTCATGCAGGCATTTGTAACATTTGCGAATATGCCAAGCAAGTAACAAAACTACCGCTTTACGCGGTTATTGGAGGGTTTCATTTATTTGAAAATGACCATGAAGCAGTTAAGGGAACACTAGACTATTTTCAAAAGGAAAAACCAACTCACCTCCTTCCCATGCACTGTGTTGACTTTCCTACTTTAGCCAAATTTTACCATCTTTTTGGCATAAAGAAATACTCAGCTGGTGATGTGATTTCTCTAAAATAAATTTCCAAAACTTTTAAAAGTGGCTAACGGTATCTGGTATAGGTGTTATCCTTGATTGACATCCGTGTACTTTTTGATACAAAAGCTCTATTTTTTTGAAAAAAAGAAGTTCGAATATTTCTTTAAAATGGCACGAGCACATCTTTCTCCTGACTCGCACGCCGCCTCCATAGTTCCTCGAATGTCTTCATTGATAGTTGTATGCTCTCCTATAAAGTAGAGGCTTCCGCTGACGGGAGCAAATAACTCTTTAAATAGTTCTCCATTTGCTTCGCATGTAGACTTCAATACATTCTCTTGACCCGCTCCAATATAAGAATATGAACCTCTCGCATACGGGTCATTTGGCCAACTATAGCCTACAGCAGAGTCATAATTAACAAAGGTTCTATCCTCTGCATAAATAGCTGATTTTAATGAAAGATTTAAATCTCTATATGCAACATCATATGCTGCTTGAGAACGTATACGGATGTCCTCTAGCTCACTATCCAAAAATAATCCGGCCTCACCTGCACAATATAAGGTTAATACAGAGTCATTGGTAAAAAAACTCACAGTATCGTCCTCAACTAGGCTTATTCTTTTTGAAGGTATGCCACAAAAAGGAATTAAAATTTTTGCATTTGTTCCGTATGACATGTTTTTCATAGTATCTAAACGATTTATATCAAGATCCTTTATTTGAAAATCTATTTGCTGAAAGACGGAGCAAGGAATAGCAAGAATCACCACGTCTGCCATTACTTGATTCCCATCTTCAAATGAGAGTATATATTTATCCTGTGTATTTTTTGAAATTTTAGTTAAAGGCATGTTGCTGTGGAGCTTGTTTCCCAAGAACTTTGCAATTTTTTCAGGAAGTCGTGAGTTTCCGCCTTTGATAGATGCCCAATTTACGCTGCTATTTTGATGAACTGAACATAGACCACCCACAAGCATATAGTATAAAGTTTCCACATACGAAGAAGATAATTTTACGATAGAGCCTCCTTCGTAGGCTGCTAATCTGGTTGCAATATTTCTATAAAAAATACTATCTTGATCAAACAGAGCGTTTAGGACTTCTTTCATATTGCTGCAGGTAAACTTTAGATTCTCCAACTGAACTCTAAGCTCTTCCTTGTCTAATAGTTGCTCGCTTAAAGCATTGTTCATTGAAATTAAATCTTTTCCATCGAAGAAAGAATGACTAAGTGGTATTTTATTTTCTATGAGCTCTAGATTAAATTCATGAATTAATTGGGATATATTAGATGCATCTCCACCGTCAGTTATATTTTGAGCCCCTAGTTCGGCAGTCTCTCCAAAAATATTAACAGAAAAAACCCTTCCGCCAACGCGCCCCCTGGCTTCATATAGTTCAACATCCATAGCTCGCTGATGCAAACGATAGGCTGCAGTCAATCCTGCAAGTCCTGCTCCGATAATAACTATTTTAGGATTATTGTTTTCTGCAAAAACAGCACCTTTTGAAAAACAAATAGACATAAATATAAGTATTCCACGAAAAAACATATTAATTCATTCCTAGAGTAAAAAGTTTACTTAAGTGAGAGTATCTGAAATCTGTAAATCATTGTATTCAAAAATTTTGAATGACTCTCTCCAGCCATTTTATTTTTGATTTCTTATTGTTTCAGTATCAAATTTCACGTGACCCAGCGTTTAAAAACTAATTTACAGTTTCTTTTAGAGTTCTTCCATTTTGCCACGTATTAAAATGTAGGTTTTCTTTTGCTATTTTCATGCTAAAAATTGTATTTCGTTAGTTATAGGCACTCATTACAAGGATTTCATATGTTATTATTGTGGGCAGCTATTTTTTTTGTGATTGCAATTGTTGCAGCGCTTTTTGGATTTACCGGGATTTCTAAAGGAGCTATGGGAATTGCCCGTTTTTTATTTTTTGTTTTTGTAGTAATTTTTATAGTTTTATTGATTTTGGGATTAGCAGCCTCAACTTAAGGAATCACAAAATCTATTATAGGTTTTTGGTAGGTATTTAAATGAAAAGGAGCACTCTTATGCTTGTCCAGAAATATAACCTGTAGTCCAAGCATTTTGAAAGTTAAATCCTCCCGTGATTCCATCAATATCGAGAATTTCTCCTGCAAAAAATAGGCCGGGGCAAATTTTACTTTCCATTGTTTTAAAATTAATTTCTTTGAGTGAAACACCGCCGCAGGTGACAAACTCTTCTTTATGAGTCGTCTTTCCCTCTATTTGATAAGAGGCTGATGTAAGTCCTTTTGCAAGTTCTTTTATATCATGTTTTGAGAAGTCATTAAGCCTCTTTTCTTCATGATGTCCTTGAATCTTGAGAAAAGTTTTCCAAAAATTTTTAGGAAGATGAAAAAGGTTCTCAGAAACAAGCCTTTTATTGGGAAAGGTATCTTTTAGCTTTGTTAACTTAATTGCTGATTGATCAAAAGAGAGGTGGGGGACCCAATTAACCTCTAATTCAAAAGAATAGTTTTTTTCATGCAAGAGCTTAGCAGCCCAAGCAGAGAGTTTTAGAATAGCGGGTCCGCTAAAGCCAAAGTGAGTAATTAAGAGAGGACCTATTTGTTCAAAAGAAGATTTTTTGATGTGAGCTTTTACTTCATTAAATGAAATGCCGCTGAGCTCTTTCAGAGGTGAGGTGGGGCTATTAAATGTAAATAACGAGGGGACTTGTGGCTGAATAGAGTGCCCAAGTGATTTACTCCATTGATATCCTTGAGAGCTGCTGCCTGTTGTTAAAATAACACGATCAAAATACAGTGTTTCACTTTTTTTGAATTGAATGCAGAAATTATCTTTAGCTTTTGAAATAGATTCGATTTTTTGCTGAGTTAGAATTGAAATATTGAGGCGTTTTGCTTCATTGACTAAGCAATCAATAATACTTGCTGAAGTGTTAGAAACAGGAAACATACGTCCATCTTCTTCAGCTTTAAGAGGAACACCACGTTTTTCAAACCAATTGCAAGTGTCCTTGGGTTGAAACCTATGAAAAGGACCAAGTAACTCCTTTCCTCCACGGGGATAATTTTTTATAAGAGTCAATGGATCAAAGCATGCGTGTGTAACATTACACCTGCCTCCTCCTGATACTCTTACTTTAGAGAGCAAAGAGGCGTTTTTTTCAAGGAGTACTACATGAGATCTAGGATAGGCAAGCTTAGCAGAAATTGCTGCAAAAAAACCCGCAGCACCTCCCCCGACTACTAAGATAGAAAAATCTGAAACCATTTAAAACCAAATACAAGTAAGAGATTTTTACTTATTTGTTAAAGGGTACCGCTACGATAGAAATTCCTAAAATCGCACTTGCAACACCTACGATTCCTCCAATAATTCTACGAAGATCTGTTTTTTTAGCGTTCTCATAATTAGATTTTGCATAGAGGACACCAGCCGCAGTTATGGATACGCCTAAAGGAACTAATAAAGAATAGCCCAAATCTTCTGTGGTCGGTAGATTTAAAGGTCTTGAAGAACCTCCTATACTATGTGAAACAATGGATTCTTCGTGCTTTCCAGAAGGATCTGATATTTTAGCAGATGATTCGAAGAGGCCGTCGAGCCAGTGTGTCATTGAAAGCATGCTATTTTTACTGAATGCTTGGTACCAATTTTTTATATGCTGAGGGCTACCAAAAAGAGTTGTTTTAGAGGAGCCAATTTCACGAGTAATGCTAATTTTATCGGCAAGGTGGTTCTTTAACAGGTTCTTTAATTGGTGTATACAGGTAGATTTTAAAGAAGATGACGAGGTCGATTCAAGAGAACAGCCCGATTCTAAATCATAAGATCCTGGTATGTTTTCAGTGGCCTGATTAGGATGGAAGAGGCCTTCGACCAGAGGGTTTGAAGTCGATAATTTTGCTTTAAAAAAGGCGTGAAAATTTCCACCTAATTCTGAAGATTGCATGGCAGTAAAGCCAAGTTGCTTTCTTATATTTGAAAAATTTATATTTCCAATATCTCGAGAAGCCGATCTTGTATCAATAACTCCCGTTCTAAGCCAGTTTACTATGGAGTAAAGCTGTGTTTGTTGGATAGGTTTTAAAGAACGATCAGAGTTAATAATGATTTTATGAAGGCTGTGAGAAGTTGTAGTGATACCGTCATCTAGTACAAGGTTACATGAATGAAGAGGCACTTTTTCTGATAATGCATTAAGGGGGGAGCTGCCCGTTGAAGAGTCTGTACATTTGATTTCGACTCGCCTTAAAGCATTAAAAAAACAATCACCTGTTTTTTTATCAAGGTTCTGAGCTGTACAAGAAATATGGTTATTTATTGCATTAACATGATAGCTTCCCTCTTCCCAAGCTCGACTCCATGTAAGTGTTTTTTCAGCAGAAGTTCCTGCAAGCCAGTTTGGGAAATAAGACCAAAAGCCTGAGTCTGACTCTTCAATTTCTCTGTAAAAATCGTAGGTTCCTTTTATACCCAGTTTTTCATCTATATTGGAGGTGTTAAGTCCAGTGGCATAAGTATTTGGATTAAGAGAATTTAGAGTGGATTGAGTCGTCATAAAAACCCCTTTAGTATGATTTTTGTAATGAATTGTAGTAGATTACAGATTAAATATTAAGATATATTAAAGAAAAATAAGGGAAAGTTTTACAAAATGCAATAAAAATCGCTTCTTTTAGGTGAGAGGTGTAAAGCTCAATATATATTTTTAAAATAATTTAACTACGTGAGTGTTTTAACACTTTTAAAATGTTATATATGCACTTTTTACATGTAAGGAAATTGTTTTAAAAATGAAAATCAAGGTGTATCCATTTATCAACTTAAATTTAACTTGAAAATTGCAAATAAAAAAAAATTATTTGTTAGATTAATCTATTATCAATTGTCATAGACGAAAAGGTGGAAATTAATTAAAATCGCTCTCTTTTTTAAAAGTAATTTTTTATATGTTTGAGTCGCTTGAAAATAAATCCCTAGTAGAACTTGAAGAAAATATTTTAAACTTCTGGAATGAAGAAGAAATTTTTCGGAAATCTTTAGACAAAAGAAAAAAGAATCCTATTTTTTCATTCTTCGATGGTCCTCCTTTTGCAACTGGATTACCTCACTATGGCCACCTCTTAGCTAGTACCATAAAAGATACCGTTGCTAGATACAAAACCATGCAAGGGTATTACGTTCCTCGTCGTTTTGGGTGGGATTGCCATGGTCTTCCTGTAGAAAATGAAATTGAAAAAATGCACGATTTGCAGGGCGCTCATTCAATTCAAGAATTTGGTGTTGAGCGTTTTAATGAAGAGTGTAGAAAAATTGTTTTTCGTTTTTCAGATGAATGGAAGAAAACGATTAACCGTTTAGGTAGATGGGTTGATTTTGAGCAAACCTATCACACGATGGATCTAAATTACATGGAGTCTGTTTGGTGGGTTTTTTCTCAACTCTACAAAAAAGGTTTGGTTTACAAAGGTTTTAAAGTCATGCCTTTTTCTGCCAAGCTAGGAACACCTTTATCAAATTTTGAAGCTAACTTAAATTACAAAGAAGTTGATGATCCCTCTATTGTGGTGCGTTTTCCATTAAAAGAGGATTCATCTACACATTTACTTGTTTGGACTACGACGCCATGGACTTTGGTCTCTAATTTAGCTGTTGCTGTGGGTAAGGATGTTGAGTACGTAAAAGTGAAGCAGCGCGACACGGAAAATATGTTTATTTGCGCAAAAAAAAGAGTTCAGCAGTACTTTAAAGAAGATGAATACGACCTTATTGATGAAGTAAGATCGATAGACTTAGAAGGGTTGGAATATGTTCCGCCTTTCAACTATTTTGAAGATCAAAACGCCTTCAGAGTCTTAATTGGGGATCATGTCTCAGATGGGGACGGAACAGGAATTGTCCATACAGCTCCAGGTTTTGGTGAAGAGGATTTCTTTGTCTGTCAAAAAGCGCAGATTACTCCTGTATGTCCTGTAGATCAAAATGGTTGCTTTACAGAAGAAATCCCTGAGTATAAAGGCCAGTTTGTTCAAGAGGCCAATAAAGACATTATTAAACGCTTGAAGGAAGACAAAAAGTTATTTCATAGAGCTACCATTCGCCACCGGTATCCTTTTTGCTGGAGAACAGACACTCCTTTAATTTATCGATTGACTAGCTCGTGGTTTGTTGCTGTTGAGAAAATAAAAGATCAAATTATTCAGGCGAATAAAAAAATATATTGGATGCCAGATCATATTAAGAAGGGGCGTTTTGGAAAATGGCTTGAAGGGGCTAGAGATTGGGCTATCAGTCGAAGTCGTTATTGGGGAACGCCAATTCCAATTTGGGAAGCAAGTGATGGAAGTCGCAAAGTGGTGGGAAGCGTCAAAGAATTAGAAGAATTTACAAAACATAAAGCATCCGATCTTCACCGCCATTTTATTGATGGTCTTGAGTTTAAAGATTCGGATGGGAAACTCTATAAGAGAGTTGATGAGGTTTTTGATTGCTGGTTTGAGTCGGGATCCATGCCCTACGCTCAAAATCACTATCCTTTTGAAAATAAAGATTTGTTCAATAAAACTTTCCCAGCTGACTTTATTGCAGAAGGCTTAGATCAAACAAGAGGTTGGTTTTATACACTGACTGTTTTGTCCGCAGCTCTTTTTAACGAAAATCCCTTCCGAAACGTTATTGTGAATGGAATCATATTGGCTGAAAATGGGCAGAAGATGTCCAAAAGACTTAAAAATTATCCTGAACCTACTCAAGTGATACATAAATTTGGATCAGATGCGCTTCGACTTTATCTGATCAACAGCCCCGTAGTGCGCGCTGAGGATATGAAGTTTCATGAAAAAGGAGTGGAGCAGATATTGAGGCAAACGCTGCTTCCTCTTTGGAATGCACATAACTTTTTCGTTTCATATGTACGTATTTATGCGTGGAACCCTCAGACAGATTTTGCCAAGCCTGAAAAACTTCTCGATCGGTGGATTATTTCATTACTTAATAAACTGGTAAATGAAATAGAGATGGGTATGGATCAATACGATCTTAATGCAGCTATTACTCCATTAATTTCTTTTATTGACCAGTTAACTAACTGGTATATAAGACGGTCTCGACGACGATTTTGGAATAGTGAAAAGTGTAAAGATCGTGACCAAGCATTTTCAACGCTTTATACTGTTTTAGTGGAATTTTGTAAGCTTGCGGCTCCTTTTGTACCTTTTTTGAGCGACACTATTTATCGCAACTTAACCTCTTCTACAAAAGAACCTACCTCAGTTCACATGTGCGATTCTCCTTTATTCAGAAAAGACTGGAGGAATTTGGCTTTAGAGAAAGAAATGGCAGCTCTTCAAGATACAGTTAGTTTAGGGCATGCTCTTAGGAAAGAACATAAACTAAAAGTGCGTCAGCCGCTCTCCGCACTGCATATTGCCGTAGGAGAGTCTTCTGTTGAAGTGTTTCTAAAACATCAGGTCCATCTGATTAAAGATGAATTGAATGTGAAAAAAGTTGTTTTTCATGAAGATGAAAGAGATCTAGTAACTTATAAACTCATTCCGAACTTTAGAGTCTTGGGTAAAAAAGTCGGTGCTTTAATGAAACAAGTACAAGGAAAAATAGCTGAAATTGAAGGGAATGAGTTGCAAAAATTTCTCGAAGAAGAGGCCCTCTCTATTTCAATAGAAGGCCAAGAGGTAAGTCTTTCTATGGAAGATGTTCAAATCAAACGCGAAGTTAAAGAGGGAAGGGTTGCCTCTAATCTGGGAAATATCACTTTAGCCTTAGTGACAGAGCTTACTCCTGAACTTTTGCAAGAGGGGAATGCTCGTGAAATTGTTAATAAAATTCAAACAATGAGACGAGAAGCTCAGTTTGAAAAAACGGACCGTATACAAGTCTCTCTTGAGGTAACAGAGAATATTAAAGAAAGCTTTGAAGCTTTTAGAGACTACATCGAGAATGAAGTCTTAGCCACAAATGTAACTTTTTTAAAAAAAGTAGACGGGGTTCAATGGGATATCAATGGTGAGCTAATCTCAATTTCAATTGAAAAAGATCCTATTAGTGAGTGAAGCGACAAGGTCAATCCCCTATAAGTTGATATCTTTACTATAGGGGATTGCTGTATTCTATCGACCTAACCATGTTCCTACTATTAGTAGAATCATAGAAAGCAGACTTGCAAAGTAAATGTTTTCTTTGTTCACAGCAAGCCTGAACCATTTAGAAGATCTGCTCTTCTTATGTTCACTAAGCCATAGGTAGAAGAAAATGGTCCCTAAAAGAACAAATGCAACCGTATAGAAAATTTGAAGCGTGCTAAATCTAGAAAGTAGCAAGTCAAAGTCACTATAGAGTGTTTTTTGCTTGAACCAATAGCCTGGACTAGTGGCCAATACGTTAGAAAATATATTCATGTTTAAATCCCTGGATTTTTGTCTCTACAAGTTGAGCCATAGCAAAACAGGAATATATTGTAAAAATTTTTTTAAAAATAAGTAATTTTAATTAGAAATCATTTTAAGAATTTGAAATAATCTTCTAAAATTCAATTAGTTAAATTACTTCAGAGTTTTCTTTTTTTTTGTCTTCTATTCAACTTTATCGAGAGAGTAATTAGGGAAATTCCCAAAAAACTAATCAAGAGCGTTGGTATATTAAACAAAGTGAGATGATTTTGTAATATAGGACCTATGCGTTTTGATAAGGGCCAAAAGGTGAAGGCGGGGGAGCCTTGAATATTTTTTTCAGGAATAAAACCCCAAGACCTGCAGTCTCTACTATTGGCATGGTTGTCTCCAAGGAATAAATATTCACCCTGAGGTATGGATAGGCCGTAGTTTAAAACTATCTCCTTATTTATTTGTCCATTGGGTAAAAGAGGAGCTCCTTGATCTAAAAAACCATGTGTTTTCGATTTTTCATGGTTTAAAAAAGCAGCTAAAGTTGGATTCTCTGCTTCAAGAACAGGTTGACCCATTAGATAAAAATCGCCATCTCTAAAGTAAGCGTATCTAGAAGGTATAAAGTCAGGATATTTAGAAGACGGCTCATATAGGGTATACATTTGCATTCCTAGATTAAAGAGCTTTTGTATCATTTCTGGACTTTTAGAGTTTATAGGGTGGTCTTTATCAAGAGGTACCTGAACTCCAGATGATTGAACTTTATAGCCAATACCCTTTATAAATTCGTAGGTTCCATCTGGAACTCCTTCAAAACGAGGGCTGTAATCGTTGGGTTCAAATTTCTTTTCTATCGCGTAGTTTCCTGCAAAACCGTCTTTAACGACGAACCTTGAGGTAGATAAAGCCCCTTTAATGTTTATCAGACTTTTCTCATCAAGAGGCAGAAATGATTTTTCTAAAGTTAACTTAGGTCTTAAGCGTCCTTGTATGTCCATGCCAAGATGTGGCTTTGGAAAGTTTAACTGAGGGGAGTGTTGAAGTTCTAGAATATAAGGAGTATTGATTTCTCTATCTAGAGTGCCCAGCTTAAGAGCCTCTTCTTTTGAAAGAAGACGGGTCATTGCATAGTTGCGAATACCCCATAAGTTTTGGTAGGCTAGGTTTGGAGATTCATCTACCCATTGAGAGCCATTATAAAATTTTCCTTGAAACGAGCCTAATGAGTTAAGAGAGAGTCTACCCACAAGCTGGTTCATTTGATAGAGGTAAACAGGGGAGTGTATTTGTCCTCTTTCAGAAATAGGATCTGTTACTATTTTTCCTTCAAAAGTATTGAAAGGAATATGCTCTAAAGGCTCAAAGGTCTCACTTGATAAAAATTCAGTAATATCGTTGCCGTTTTTATCAATTCCATAAATTTTCCCGCCATAAAAATAGAGAGTATCTCCAGGTTTTCCAATAAGACGCTTCACAAATTGTTTTTGAGCTGGAAAAATATATAAGTAGCGACTTGTATTTTCATGTTTGGGCAATTTGTCATTCTGGAGAATAACTAAATTACCTCTTTTTAACTGATTGGGGTTAAAAAATAGATGTCCTTTCTTAAAAGGTACGTTAATCCCAAAGTTGGTTTTGGTAGCAATGAGGCGGTCTTTTTCCATAAGAGTAGGGCGCATAGAGCCTGATGGAATTTGATAATTTTGAAACCAAAGCTGGTTCACCACAGAAACAATCAGTAAAATAGCTCCTGTGCCGAGCACCCACTCATTAAAATAATCCTTAAAGGAACTTTTCAAATGAAGCTTTGAATCTTGAATAGCTTTTATGCTTAGCTCGTTAGCTAATGAAATGTTTTTTGTTTCAATAGCAGAATTAAGATCTAATAATTGGTTTTTAAGAGAGTCATAAGTTGAGGTGGCAAGAGAGTGTCTTTTTTGATGAAGCTTTTCTTTGAGACGGTGAAAAACCTTTTTAGCTCTTTTCAATGCGAAAAGAGTACTTATATATTGTTTACTTAACTGCATATTTCTTGATTATTTTTAAGGGTTTGGGAGTTTCAATGCTCAAATGAATGTAGCCTTCAGGCTCAAAAATGAAAGTATAAAGTTTATCCAGTTGGAACTTATTGTTCAAAGTTTCATTAGAAATAGTTAACCTAAGCTCCCTAGAGCCTTTTTGGACTTCTGCTTTAAAAGGAACTAATAAAGAGGAGGGAGATTCTAAATCACGTGCATAAACTTTATATTCAGTAAAAGTAGGGTGTGATCTTAAGTGGAACTGCAGGTGGCCCTCTTTAGTAAAATGGCAAGCTGATAAAGAGGGAGGAGGGACTGGAAATTGTTTGTAAGGGGAGGTAAGTTCTTGCCCTGAATCAATAATCCTCAATTTGAGGCGACCTATTTTATCAGACACTTGCATCCAAACCGGAAAGAAGTCAGGAATGTTAGGGTCACCCTCAGCTAAAAAGATATTTATTTTCTTTCCTGAAAGGTCTGTTCCATCGTTTGGCCAGTATGCACTGTACGCCTTAGAAGATAGATTGGGCACTTTTTTACCTTCAAAAAAGACAGGAGGTTGCCAAATAGGCCTCTCCTCAATCATTTCTGATGGGGGAGGAGGACCTACTTTTTTTCTTTTTTCGTCGGGAACAAGAGAAAATTTCAGGTCGAAAAGAGTGGGGAATATTTGCTCTTGGGGAAAGACTTTTTTCCAGCACTTTTGAGCACAGGAAAAAATATCTTCTACAGAGCCTGTTTCCAAATTTAACTCATACATGACCCAAGCTGTATGGCCAGGAGCATCATTCTCAATCCACTTTTTCCAATCTCCTTTTATGGTAGATTTAATTTTTGCAGGGGCTGAAACTTCTTCAATAATCAAAGTCTTTGGGTGGGTTTCAAAAATATGTAGTAAAGATAAGCTTTTATGTTGCAAAACGACCACATAGTCTCCCTTTTGAGCTCGACTTAGGGGTGTTTTAAAAAAAAAGTTTTCTTCAGTAGAGGCTCGAAGTTCCCTCAAAGAGAAAGAAAGGAAGCAAAGAAAAATAAGGAAAAAGCTCTTTTTGATCATGGGACTTAAATAGGTAAAATAATGAGCCTTATTGTATCAAATTTAGATTTTTTTTTGAACTCAATAAGAGATTTGAAGTGAAATAAAAAATTGAATAGTGTTAAGGTTAAAAGAACAATTTTAATCTATCTAATCTTTTAATAGAGCAATAGATTTCAATAAATATGCACTCCTAGAGCATTTGTTTTCCCCAACGTTCTGTTTTAAGTTTAAATACTCGCTTTTGCTTTAAAAACAGAAGTTTTAACTAAAATATTTCATAGAAAGAGCAAATACTTTATATTCCGGATGGAATTTCAAATAATTATATAGATGTTTTTTTAAGGATTGGATAGCAACATGAAATCAAGTCGGTCTTTTTTTCTACGAGCAGAAATGTTTCTCCTCGTATTCGTATTTATTTTTGCTTCCTGTACGTCAGGACAGGTTGTTGGAACGACTGCAAAAGCGCCAAATTCTGCCAATGATTCAAACTGGCAGTCTGAAATTAATGAGTTAAATGAAAAAATTACAATTCTAACAAGGTGGCAGCAGGGATATAGGATGACTGCACAACAAGCTCAATTTCGAGCCGATAGGATTCAATTTCAAGAAGATAATATTGTCGATGCTAAACGTCTCTGGAAAGTCGCTGAAAATGCGAAACAAAAAGCTGAAGATCTTCAAGTTATTATCGATGGGCTCGTTCAGCAGAGAAATGGTATTTTGACTCGACATAATCAACCTATCCCCAAAAACACTCGATTGGAGAATAAAAATTCTATTGAACAGCAGGAATAGATGATGTTTAGAAAAATCACACTAACCATGCTTCTCTTTCAGCTCGTCAGCTTTTCTACATCGCTCAGCTCTCTTGAAATTTCTGAAAGATCCTCCACTGCCGAACTCTCTCCTGAAGAAACGCAAAGAAGGGTTCAAGACATTAATGCCAGCCTTAGCTCGATAAAAAAATGGCAAGGCCAGTATAGTCGCAAACAAAAAAGCTACCAAGGTAAAGCAAGTCGACTCCTTTTTAAAAATAGCACCGAGTCAAGGCAGTATAAAGAAATGGCTGAAGATGCAAAACAAAATGCACAAGCGCTGCAAGTTCAAATTGATCAGCTTATAGCTCAAAAAGACTCTTTAATATCTCAAACTGAAAATTGATTGATGAATTCTTCCTTTTCTCCAGTCCTTATGACTGACTTTTACCAGTTTACTATGGCACAAGGATTTTGGCTCTCTGGCATAGATCAAAGGGAAGCTGTATACCATCTTAATTTTAGGCGGCCACCTTTCAATGGAGGCATCACAATCGCTGCAGGTCTTGAAAGCGTCATAAAGCTCCTTGAGCAGTTTCAATTTCAAAGCGAAGATATTGCTTACTTAAAATCTCTTAAAGATCCCAAGGGAAAACCTTTATTTCATGAGAATTTTTTAATCTACTTAAAAGAGATGAAATTTACATGTGATATCGATGCTGTGGAAGAAGGGGAAATTATGTTTCCTTATGAACCTTTGCTTCGAGTTCAAGGACCTCTTATACAATGTCAATTACTCGAAAGTCTTTTGCTCAATGTTATTAATTTTCAGACGATCATTGCAA
Organism: Chlamydiota bacterium; assembly: GCA_022601335.1. Lineage (GTDB taxonomy): Bacteria > Chlamydiota > Chlamydiia > Chlamydiales > JAAZZY01 > JAJACV01. The sequence goes on from JAJACV010000034.1 coordinate 17,140, forward strand.
CGAAGGCTGCAAGATTGTTTATAGCGTCTGGAGGGGCTCCTATATTAGAGCTGGGATTTAGAAGAGCCCAAGGTTTGGATGGAGCTCTTTCTGCTTCTAGGGCGGCATACATTGGGGGCTGCTCAGCTACTTCTAATGTACTAGCAGGAAAAGAATTTGGGATTCCTGTGAGAGGCACAATGGCGCATAGTTGGGTAATGGCTTTTGATGATGAAGCCACAGCCTTTGAAGAATTTGCAAAAAATATGCCCTCGCAAACTGTTTTTTTAGTCGATACCTACCAAACTCTTGAAGGGGTTAAGCATGCCATTGAAATAGGGAACAAAATTAAATTACTGGGACATCAGTTCCTCGGTATTCGGTTAGATTCAGGAGACTTAGCTTACTTAAGCATTGAGGCTAGAAAAATGCTTGATCAAGCGGGGTTTAAAGAAACTAAAATTTATGCGACTAATGAGCTCGATGAGCTTATTATACGAGATCTCATTCAGCAGGGAGCCAAAATAAATGTTTGGGGAGTGGGGACTAACTTAGTGACTTCACAAGGGCAATCAGCTCTCGATGGCGTTTATAAAATGTCAGCATTGAAAGATGAGAGAGGAGATTGGATGTATAAAATGAAATGTTCCGAACAGATGATGAAAATTTCGAATCCAGGTATTTTACAAGTCCGAAGATTTTTAAATAAGCAGCAATATATTGGTGATGCCATTTATGATTTGAACGAATCTTGTGGATCCAATTGGGTTATTGTTGATCCTCTTGATCCTACAAAAAGAAAGTCTTTCAATTGTCCTGAAAATTATAAAGACTTATTAATCCCTATCTTTAGAGAAGGTAAAAAAGTTTATACAGAGCCTTCTTTAGATCAAATTAAGCAAAAAGTAAGTCAAGAGCTCTCTTGTTTTCATAAAGGTTTAAAACGTTTTTTATTTCCTCATCAGTACCCCCATGGTCTCGAAGAGAAACTCTACAACAGAAAGATACAATTAGTTGAAAAAATAAGAGGGCACCGTGAAGAAAGCGCTAGTCATCATCGATCTGCAAAATGATTTTTTACCCGGAGGGGCGTTAGGGGTTGATTATGCCGATGAAATTATTACCCCTATTAATAAACTTATTCCTTTTTTTGATTGGGTAGTCTCTTCAAAAGATTGGCATTCTAAAGATCATATTTCCTTCGCTTCAACCTGGAATGAAGATGTGGGGACTTGTAAATCTGTTGGAGGCAAAGAGCAAATCTTATGGCCCACTCACTGTGTTCAAGACTCTAGAGGAAGCGAACATCCAGGCAAGTTAGATACTTCCTCAATATATCGCACTTTCTATAAAGGAGTTAAAAAACACGTAGAAAGTTACAGTGTTTTTTTTGATTCCGAAAGAAATGCTGCAACGGAGATAGTATCTTTTTTACAAATGCATCAGATTAAAGAGCTCTTTTTTGTAGGCATAGCAACTGATTACTGTGTTAAAGAGTCTGTGTTAGATGCCTTATCTCTTGGATATACAACATATCTACTAACGGACTGCTGTCGAGCCGTGAATGAGAAAAGTGGGTTAATAGCTTTAGAAGAAATGAAGAATAAAGGAGCTCACCAAATAGTGAGCTCAGAAATTTCTTCATATTTTCCTCATAAGGGAGAAAGTCTTATGAAGGGAAAAGCTTAGTCTCTAAAGAGAGGATCTACTGCAATATTATAAACCTCTCTGTCGATTCCTTCGTTTTGAAAAGAACCATAAGACAGCTCCTTTAAAAATTCTGGTAAAGACTCGTTTTGAGTATGAACAAGCAATTGGTTAATTGTAGAGACCATTTCTTGATTAATTGCTTGGAGTTGAGGGTGTATTTCTTTATCGTAGTCTTTTACATTTTCAAACTTATCAACAGACTCTTTTTGAAATAAGGCAAAATCTTGTTTTTGAACACGGTGCCCTGCTTGGTTTTGTGCTTCAAAGAAACTGGCAATAAAGGCATCATTTTCCTGTCCTTCCTGTTGAAGAGTTATTTCTTCATCATCCATTGTTCTTTCCTTAATCCCTGCATTCCACTTATAGCGAGCTAACTCGTGCATTAAGTAGAGTCTCTCTTGCATGAGAACAAAAAGTGATTCTAATTCATGGACAGTTGAATGAATTTTTTCAGTTTGCTTGAATTCAGTTGCTTTGTTAGGAGCTTCACTATTTGCAGTCAATGGGGTGAGTGCAAGTGATGAAGCTAGTAAACCAGCAACAAATATCATTTTTTTTTTATTTTTCATGGGCAGTCTCCCTTTTATAATTTATAAATAACGTTTACTCCATTACGAATAGGGAGCAATAAATTTTCTACACGTTGATCGTTAGAGATAATGTGGTTCATTTCGTCCATTCTCTTCTCTCTATTTTTATAAGGAGAAATAGCATGTCCTTTCCATAAAATATCATCCATTACTAAGATCCCTCCAGATTTTAACTTATGAACTAGAGATTCATAGTACTCAAAGTAGGTGGTTTTATTTGCATCCAAAAAGGCTAAGTCAATCGATGCGTCGTCAATCTTTTCTAGGCAATCTTGGACACAACCCTCAAAAAGAGTTATTTGATCTTTTGTAGGATGTAAATTAAAATTAGATTTTGCTGTTTTACAATGCTCAGAATTAATTTCGCAAGAAATTAGATGGCACCCTTTAGGCATGACTTCGGCCATGGATAAGGCCGAAAACCCTGTAAAAGTGCCTAAGTCAACAATTAATTTAGGATGAGTGAGACGGACCAAAAGGCGAAGTAGAGCGCTCACTAAAGGCCCTGAAATCATGTGGTTGGCTTTAGTCGATTGTATGGTATCTTCAACTATTTGATTTAAATTATTCGAGAGGGGATGAGAGTGCTTGATCAAATAATTATTTAATTCTGCAGGTAGCATTAAAATCAAATTTCCTTTTTTTATTTCTTACTGTAGTATATCACGATCTTAGCTTAAAATCAATCTACTGGAGAGTCTAATATAATGACTATAGCCCCTTTTCCACCCCACCCAAGTATATCGGAATCTACTTCTTCCTTGGGTCAAATTTTAAAGAATGCCATTGCTTACCATCCTTTTAACTTTGTAGCTTTGATTATTTTTGCTATCGCTATTATTCACACTCTTTTTGCTCATCAAATAGCTCACTATGCTCATAAGTTAGAAAATAGATGGGATGAGGCTCATCCTAATCAAAAGGGACAAGCTCGTTATTCCTTTTGGATTGAAGTGCTTCACTTTTTAGGGGAAGTTGAAATTGTTTTTGCCATTTGGGTGATTCCTCTTTTAATTTGTATTTCAATTTTTTGGGACTGGAAACAAGCTGTAACATACCTTAATTCCTTGAATTACCGAGAACCTCTATTTGTTATAGTAATTATGGTACTCGCATCCACTCGACCTATTTTAAAATTTGCAGAAGTTTGCCTTCGATTTATTGCTAAATTTTTTAAAGAGAGAGTTAGTGCTTGGTGGTTAATTATCCTAACTTTTTGTCCCATACTAGGCTCCTTTATTACAGAACCTGGTGCTATGATTTTAGCGGCTCTTTTACTCAAAGAACAATTTTATAAGTATAGCCCTTCTAAGAAATTCGCCTATGGTACTCTAGGATTATTGTTCGTGCATATCTCAATAGGGGGAGTACTTACAAACTTTGCAGCCCCCCCTGTACTTATGGTAGCTCAAAAGTGGGGCTGGACTAATAGCTACATGTTCTTTAATTTTGGAATTAAGTCTATGATAGCTATTGTCATATCAAATCTTGCGTATTTTTTCATCTTTCGAAAAGAACTTAAAGAACTAGATACAAAAAAACCTTCAGTAGGTCTAGATAAGAATGAAGAAAAAGGGGTTCCATTATGGGTCACTTTTATGCACATTCTATTTTTAGTGGGTGTGGTATTTTTTGAGCACTACTCGGTTGTTCTTGTCGGGATCCTATTTTTATTTGTTGCTTTTCATAGAGCAACAACACCGTTTCAAGACCATTTAAATCTTCGTGGACCCATTTTGGTTGGATCCTTTTTAGCAGGTCTTGTTGTTCATGGAAGTTTGCAGGGATGGTGGATTGAGCCTATCATTACAAAACTTTCCCCTACCCCATTAATGCTTGCAGCAACCGTCTTAACAAGTTTTAATGACAACGCATTAATCACTTATTTAAGCTCTCTTATAGATAATTTATCGCCCCTTTTAAAGTATGCGATTGTAAGTGGAGCCGTTGCTGGAGGTGGGCTTACTGTAATTGCCAACGCTCCAAACCCTGCAGGGCAATTCTTATTAAAAGAGCATTTTGAAGATGGGGTCGCCCCTTGGAATCTTTTCCTCTCAGCCCTCTTTCCTACACTTATAATCTTGGCGCTTTCTATAATTTGGATGTTATACTTTGTAACCCACTAATAGTTAATCGGATAAATCGATTCTACTTAATGTCCTAATTCAGCTTGTTTATAAAAAACAATTGACAATTAACTAAAATTATGTTATAATTAACCCATTCGATGGTTAATAAACAAAGAGTTTAATATGTCATTTACAAGTCAAGTTCAGCCTATTGGTGGAGAAAGAGGTATTACACCCACTCCTCAAACCGACACAGATCCCATTGTCATTTCTTCAGCTGGAGATATACCCGCTAATTCAGTGGGTCCTGAAGGGTCTAGTGACGATCCTCAAGAACTATTTCCAGATACGTTTGTAGATATGGCTAAAAATACCGGTAAAAATAGAGGTGCTGGAGTAGCAAAAAAAAGACGAAAAAAAAGAAGTTCTTCAAAAGAAGAAACAATCTTTAATTCGGATGGAGACGTTGTAGAGGAAGTTCTCTAAATCCTATTTTCAACCTTCAAATTAAATTTATAAATTCATTTATCTCTCATCTGAGATAAACAAGAGCTTGGACTAATCAAAGAATTAAGTTATCATATTGGAATAAAATGGGGTAAGTAGGACTTGAACCTACGACCGACGGGTTATGAGTCCGTTGCTCTAACCGACTGAGCTATTACCCCATACTAAAAGATAAACAAGATAACCGATTTTAACTTGATAAATCAAGTCCTTTTATGTTCTTTGCACCGAAAGAAGCACATCCTACGAATCCTCACTTTGTGAAAACTCGCTTCGCGGTAATCATCCACGAACTCTTGAGTTCTCCTCTTTCTTCCATGTGCCTGTTTTCTGGATTTATCCTCTATAAAAGTTTGGGAGGAACTCCTTTCCAGGTAGCTCTTTTAACTATGTTAAAACCCAGCGTCTCTTTGCTTATTCTTTATTGGAGTGCCTCCATTCATTTAAGCAAAAACAAACTGATGCAGAATTTAGTTTGGTCGGGTGTTTTAGCCCGGATTCCTTTCTTTATTTTTCCTTGGATACAAAGTCCTGGGCTGTTTATTACCTCTCTTGCTTTTTATTTATTTTTTCACCGAGCGAGTACCCCAGCGTGGGTGGAAATTATGCGTGTCAATTTACCCACTTCTCATCGTGGAAAAATTTATTCGTTTGCAACTGCTCTTGCTTATGCTGAGGGTTTTTTACTTTCATTTTGGATTGGACCTTGGTTAGACATCAATGAATCTGCTTGGAGATGGCTTTACCCATTAGCGGCTCTTTTAGGCTTAATTTTGACTTTTATTCAAAGTAGACTGCCCATTTACATTGAAGAAGAAGAAGTAGAACCTCCTTACTCTAGCTGGAAAAGTAAAGTGACAACTCCTTGGAAAGATGCCCTAAGACTTATGAAAGAAAGGGCTGATTTTAGGCGATTTCAAATGGGCTTTTTTTTCTGTGGCTTTGGTTTAATGATGGCCATTGTAGTTATCCCTATTTATGCCGTAGATGTTTTAAAAGTTTCTTACAAAGAACTAGTAACAGCACTTTTAGTTTGTCAAGGATTTGGATATGTCCTTACAGCGCGCGTTTGGGGGCACCAGCTTCATCAAGTTCCTATATTTAAAATGATGGCACATGTAATTTCTTTTTTTGTGCTCTTTGGCATCTTTTTTCTTTTTACTCCCATCAGTATAAATTTTTTATATATAGCCTATTTCATTTATGGAATTGGACAAGCAGGAAGCCGGCTTTGCTGGAAGCTTTCAGCTCCTATATTTGCTAAAGAATCAAATAGCGCGGTATTTAGTAGCATTAACATCCTCATGGTAGGAATAAGAGGTTGTATAGCTCCTCTACTAGGCAGTGTTCTTTGCGCGTTGACAAGTGCTTTCTTTGTCCTAATTCTATTTATTATTTTGTCTTTAATAGCTGTTTTTTTGATGATCAAGGCAATGCAACCAACTCATCAAATTAATTAAGTTATTTTTTTTCTTGTATTTTCTATCTAAAAACCTTAGAAGAAAAATCTTTAAAATGTAAAAAGGCTAAAGGTCTTTTCAACATATCAAGTAATAATGAGAAAAAGCAATTTTCTACTTTCAACACTTTCTTTTCTATCCTTCATAGGGCTTCAAGCCAATGGTCTTGATGATCTGAAATGTAGCTTTTATAAAACTCATGCTGAACCTCTGAGTGAAATCCAATCAATAAAAGATCCAGGGCAGACGCCGCCCGCAGATTCCTCTGAAGCTGTTGCCAAAAAAAATGAAGAAAAAAATATAGAAATCAAAACTTCGCTACTTGATAACCCAAGTATTAGTGATAGCTACTTAGAAGGGTATGTTCAAGCCCTCATTGATGACGAGTATCTCAAGTACAAAGTCAAAGTTATTATTAGAAATAAAATAGCTTACCTTTATAACTTACCCGATGAGAAGAGCGTTTCTGATGGTATTATTGGTATGGTTTCTAAAGTCCCTAGGGTTGCAGAAGTTCACGATGAAAAAAACACAAAAGCACCTCTGAGAGCTGAAAAAAAATATATTGTTCCAAGGCCACAGATAAAGGGAATTTGGTTTCCTCAAAACACCGTTTTATTTCCTCCTTTAATCGCCAACCCGAGAGCTGTTCTAAATACAATTGGATATCGCTGGCAATGGAAACAGGGGAGTCGATATCTTGGAAAAAATGCTGTAGCTGTTTCTTTTGGTGATATATTTCCCCTATACCGCTTTATTGATCTCGGTCGTATTCACGCAAAATTGCAATTTAGTTTAGAAGCAGGAGCATGGCCTTTATTTAGAATTGATCACAATGAGACAAATGACTGGAGTGAATTTGTTAATGCGGATTACTTTTTAGGGGTCCCGGTCACTATGCAAATTAAGCAGTGGTTTTTTAGGCTTCGCTTTTACCATATTTCGACTCACTTGGGTGATGAGCTATTAGTCAATAATCCCAGTTTAATCCGTGTCAATCCAAGCTATGAAGGAATTGATTTATTTGTCGCCCATCAATGGACAGATAATATAAGGCCCTATATCGGAATGGGGAGGATCTTTAGATCGGATAGTACTTTTCCACTTTTACCTCTCTATATAGAATGGGGCGCTGAAATTAGAATGTTAAGACGTGTTGTGCATTATAACCGTCTTTATGGGCAGTTATTTGTTGCAGCTCATTTTAAATCAGATGAGACAAGACACTGGGCTTTAGATTCTACAGTTGTGGCTGGATATGAATGGAGTAAGCTGAGAGGAGCCGGGAGACGATTTCGTATTTTTATGGAATATCATAATGGATTTTCACCCGATGGACAGTTTTACCTTGATCGCTTAGATTATTTTGGATTTAGAATTTCTTATGGATTTTAAACGAAGCTAATAGGGTCTGTGGAAAACCTGTTAATAACTCGTTTATAATTCTTCTAACCCATTGCTTTTAAGTTTCTTCTTTTTAAGTTTAAATTTTTTCTTATGAAAATGGGGCGAAATTATAAATTATTGAACTATAAATATTTATGATATACTCGGTTGAGCAAAGTGTTGTTTTTAAGCTTTTTAAAATTTATGAATAGCAAATTGTTATAAATATGTTCATAGTTGTTTATAACTCTTCAAAATTTCTAATTTGATAACAGATCAAATTATTAATAAATCTAATTTGGCCTATTTAAATCATGTAGGTAAATATAAGCTTTTTATGCAGAATTGGCAATTTGTCTAAATTGCTAAAAATTGCTTGTTTCTTAATAAAAAGACGTTAAAATTGATTCTTTTTTATGTAAGCTCTATGAAATATACATTTGGTGCACACGATGGGTCTTTTCATGCTGATGAAGTCACAGCTTTGGCCCTGCTTATTGTGTTTAAGAACATTGACTCTAGTAAAATAATCAGAACTCGTAACTTAGATATCCTTGAACAATGTGAGTATGTTTGTGATGTTGGAGGTATTTATGATGCGTCTATTAAACGCTTTGATCACCACCAAGTCTCTTACCAGGGTCCTTTAAGTAGTGCGGGTATGATTTTGAAATATCTTTTTGATACGGGAGTCCTTTCTCAAAAAGAATATCACTTTTTTAATAACAGTATCGTGAAAGGGGTTGATGCTTTTGATAATGGTAAAGTGACAACTAATTTAGGGTTTTGCTCTTTTTCAAATATCATTTCAAATTTCTTACCTATAGAACATCAAGCAACGCCTGAAGAAATGGACAATGCTTTTATGAGTGCTGTTGAGTTTACTGTGGGACATTTTAAAAGACTTTATGAGAGATATAAATACAATTTATCTTGTAAGGGTCTTGTTGAAGACGCGATGAAAAAATATACGGACTGTCTTTTCTTTGACAAAAGTATTCCTTGGATGGAGAGTTTTTTTGAATTAAATGGACAGGATCATCCAGCTTTATTCATTATCATGCCAAGCGGAGATAACTGGAAACTCCGAGGAATACCTCCAAGTTATGAAGAAAAAATAAAAGTACGCCACTTTTTGCCTAAAAAATGGGAAGGTATGCTTGAAAAAGAGCTTCAAAAAGCTACAGGAATTAAAGGAGCTATTTTTTGCCATAAAGGACTCTTTATTTCTGTTTGGAAAACAAAGGAAGACGCAATAGCTGCTTACGAATTAATGAAAAAAGAAGAGAATTTATGAGTTCAATATTCGATCAAATTATAGAGGGTAAATTACCCTGTGACAAAGTCTATGAAGATGAAGCTATTATTGCTTTTCATGACATAGCTCCACAAGCTCCTGTTCATATTTTAATAGTTCCTAAAAAACGAGTCCAAAAGCTCCAAGACTTAGATTCTAAAGATATGCATATTTTAGAAGATGTTGTTAAAGTCGCTCAAACACTCGCTAAAAAGTTTAATATTTTAGAAGGATATCGTTTACTGACAAACAACGGTGCCCTCGCTGGTCAAACCGTCTTTCACCTTCATTTTCACTTAATTGGAGGAAAGCAACTCGGGCACCAATTTGGGTAATGCCGCGAGAAAAGAATCGCGGCACGAGATCTATTTTTAGAGATTCCTATTGGCATAAACTTTCATAGCTTTAGAAAGAAAGTCTGCCAAATCAGGGTGGAATTTTGAAAAATATGTATTAAAATCTGAGTGATTTTTGTATAAATCACCCAGACCTATGTAAACTTCTTTTGATGGAAGATACATTTGTTTAATTAAATGGTAATGAGCATGTATCTTTTTTTGCACTTCCTCTGAGCTAGGAGCAAATTTTTCTCTTAAGAGTTTAGCAAGTTCTGCATTGACTGTTTCACTTTCTGATTTATATTTTTTCCAATCACCAGAGCTCCAAGATGAAGTATTTTTTTTACATTCGTCAAAAAGAGCCTTACTTTTGGGCCCATATTGTTCTTTAATATAACTCTCATACTCTTTTTGTTTTTCTCTAGAAAAACCTGCATATATTTCAAATTCAGACATTTTTTCTTCTCCTTTAATATGTTTAACAGTTTTATCAATGGTGTTAATTAATTTTTTCATGCGTTGAATATTTAATTTAATTGTTTTTTTGTGAGATTTAAGCGCTGCTGCTTGATCAAATTGATTCTGATTCATCAGCTTTTTTATTTGTTTCAGATCAAGCTCCAATTCTTTGAAAAAAAGAATTTGCTGAAGTAATAAAAGTTGCTCTTCAAAATAAAAACGATAACCGCTTTCACCCAAGTAGGCTGGCTTTAAGAGACCCATTTCATCATAATAATGTAGAGTTCTTACGCTAACACCTGACAACCTTGAAATCTCTTTAACTGTATACGCTTTTTTACTCATAAGAACTTTCTCTTCAAAAAAATAGAATAGCTTGTAGTATAAACTATAACGTTACGTCATAGTCAAGATTTTGCAAAAAATAAATTTCATAAGGATCAAACAGGCTGTTTTACAGCAAATAGTATGACGAATTGGAGTCTAAAAGGATCAGCCAAGCTTTTTTGTGTTAATTTAAAATTATAATTTCTGTTTTTCAAAATTTTATTATTGATAATTTTTTCACGTAATTTGTGTTTATTTCTTACTTTATGTTAAATTAGACCTAATTATTATTTAATTTATAACCTTGCCTTATGAGTCAAAATCTTTTTTTAACTAACCTTTTGAACCCTGTTATTTTATTCTTTGTTCTTGGGTTTTTAATTCGAGCTTCTGGATCTAACTTTTCACTGCCTAAAGGGCTAAGTCGTTTTCTTTCTTTATATTTAGTGGTTGCCATTGGATTTAAAGGAGGAGCCTGTTTAGTAGAGTCTGGCGAAATGGGCTCGCAATTTATTTTGGCCTCTTTCCTGGGTATTGCTCTGAGCTTTGCTCTACCTTTCATAGCTTATTCCATCTTGAAAAGAACGACAAAAATTGATTCCAAAACTCAAGCTGCTATTGCAGCGCATTACGGTTCAGTGAGCTTGGTTACCTTTATTACAGCCTGCTCTTTTTTAACGATTCAGAACATTCCCTTTGCGCAGTACATGGTTGCTGTATTAGCCCTCATGGAGTCGCCAGCGATTTTATCGGGTTTAATTGTTGCCCATAATAATAAAAGTAAAGGGGAGAAAAGCTCTTTTGGAAAGGTCTTAAAAACAATTGCTCACGAAATTAAAGCAGAAGGCATTTTGCTGGTTCTGCTCGGATCTTTCTTAATAGGAATGGTTACTGGTCAACCTGGGCTTGAAAAATTCTCTGGATTTTTAGTGACACCCTTTACTGGGATCTTAGGATTTTTCTTATTCGACATGGGTTTAAAAGTTGGAAAAGAGGCCAATCAACTCAAGCTCTTTAATTTTCCACTCTTTTCCTTTGGGCTTTATATGCCTCTTATTGGAGCGCTTATTGCTTTGATTTCTTCGAAATTTATGGGCTTTAATGTAGGAACAACAACATTGATGATGACACTAGGAGCCAGTGCTTCCTATATTGCTGTCCCTGCTGTGATGCAGGTGGCCTTGCCAGAGGCTAAGCCGGCAATTTACTTACCGTTATCTTTAGCAATTACATTTCCTTTTAACGTTGTATTTGGGATTCCACTTTACTATGAAGTTGCTAAGTGGTTTTTAATACTATAAGCTAAAATAAGGTTTAAATTTTAGAAAAAGAGGATAAACTCTTGCTAAGAAATTATTTTATTTGAATGATGCAAAGACTTTGAATAATCATACCTTTTTGCTCAAAATGAAATTTTTTATCCCTGCCCTTCTTTTGTCTGTCACTTTTCTCTCAGCTGAATTTAATCCTGAGAAGGAGAAGCTGTGCAAAGAACTAACCTCTTATAATTTGCTGATACATAACTATACGGAAGCTGTAAGCCGGGCTACAGACGGAGTGAAACATTTCCCAAAGTCTCAAGAAATGAGAGAGCTTTATATAGAGTCTCTTGCAAAAGTGCGAGATGAGAAAAGACTCTTGCAAAGCTGGCAAAAATTTTCTAGGGATTTTGAACACAACAAATATAAAGACTCTGTTCTAGAAAATGTAGCCTGGGGAGTGATCCATAATGCTCAAGGATCTGAAAATCTAGCCACAAAATTTACAAGTTTAATCGCAGCGTCTATTCAAAATGATGCTTATTCTGTCGAAACAATCAAAAAAACTCTTGGAGAAAGTAACGCTATTTTAAGAGAAGTCGCTTTGCAATTTTGCTTGAATTTCGGTGATCAGGTTTTGAAAGATGAAATTGTAAGGCTTTTAAAAGAAGAAAAAGTCTTTGAAGTAAGAAAAAAAGCAATTGAAGTGGCTCAGCGTCTTAAAATCGATGAAGCTCGTCCTATTTTAGAAAGTCTCCTAGGTGATGAAAAAGTCAGTTATCAAGAAAAATCTCAAATTGTTGCAGCTTTAATCAATTACTACGACTCTATATCAAATGAGGAGTTAAAAGAACTCTCAGAAAGCAGTCAGCCTGGTCATCGACTATTAGCTTGTGAGCTGTATAATCACTTCGATTTAAAAGAACAGGCAGGTCTTCTCGAAGAACTTATTTATGACTCCCATAAACAAGTCAGACTCTCAGCATTGTCTATAATGGGAAACCTTAAGCTCACAGAACTAAACGGCAGAAAAATAGAAGAAGTCTTAAAAAGTGCACTTGAAGATTCAAATCCACAAATTAGTCTCATAGCTACTTGGGCTCTACTGCATAAAAACCCAGTTCTAACAAAGGCTAAGTTAAGGCACTTTTTACTTCATTCGGATCAAACTATAAGGCTACAAGCTGCAGGAATTATTGGATATTCACTCTCAGAAATGAGATCGCTTGCTGAGGAAATGTTTGAAATTCACCCAGATCTTTATGTTCGAGCTAACCTAGCCTTTTTTCTAGTCTCTCATAGAGTTAAAGTGAAAGAGGCAAGCGAGCAACTCTTTAATCTGTTCAATGCAAAAGAAATGTTTATGTTTAAAGAAGTCTATCCTTCGCATTTATGCATTTTAGCCCCCACTGCCATGGTCCTAGAGCAGGGGAATCCAGAGGCCTTTTATCCGGTCGCCTCACTTTATTATCAAATGGCTCAGTTAGAAATTTTAAATATTTTAGCTATTTTAGAAGATCCCAGGGCTAAAGAGGCTATGGCGGTATTTTTAGATAATCATCATTCTGATATTACAACTCTTAGTTTAAGAAGTGTTTTAAAATTGGAGGATAAGCAAGCTTTCGAACTTATGAGGGATTTTTTAACTCATCAGGACAAACACAAAAGAGTCGAAGCGGCTATTGTATTAGCCATGTTTAAAAGAGATAAAGAAGCTCTTACCGTTTTGCAAGAAACTTTTGTCGATGTAAACCGTGACTTAAAACAAATCATTCTAATGGCAATTGGAGAGATTGCTTCAAAAGATTCCATCCCTTTTTTAATGGATATTGTTTATGAACCCTCTCAATCATTACGAGTAAATGCAGCGGCAGCTCTCGTTCAATGTTTGAGAAACTAAAGACAGTCTAGAATTCTTTTGAGTCGTTTAATTCCTATATATCCAAGTGATACGATATAAACCCAAAGAGCTGCAAAGCTAACCCAGAATGGTAGGTAGGCATCAGATCCTAAGAGCGCTGCTCGAGATATCTCCATAACATAAGAAAACGGGTCTAAATAGGTTAGTAGACCAACCCATGGAGAAACAGCAAAAGCTACCTTAGCTGTGAAAAAATAACATCCAAGAAGAAAAAGAGGATTGATAAAGCGAAAGTAAATGCGGGATAAATCAGTCACCTTTGTCAAGACACTTACTAAAAAGAGAGCGAAAAAACCGAAGAAAATATTGACGGTTAGTAAAGCTAGGCCTGCTTGATACCAAGAGATATTCAAAAGATTAAATTGAGACCAAAAAATACCTTTCCCTATGAAGTAGAGAGGTATTGCAATTATAAAGGATTGAATTGCCCAAGAAAGAGCTTGGTAACAAAAAACAAAAGTAGACGAAATAGGAAGTAGTAATAGATAAGAAATTTTTCGATCTGATTGAATATCGTTAATTAAAATTCCCGCTTTACCAATGATATCAAAAACGCCGAAGCTTGCTATGGCTCCTACCATAATAAAAACACCGTATTCGGGATTGCTGTTTCCCATTTTGGGAATAAAGTATCCAAAAATAATGACCCAAATAACAAAAGTCATCAGAATATCAAAAAGTTTACCCGGGTACTCTTTACGATAAATATGAAGGTCTCTTTTAAGTAGTTGAAGAAAAATACGACACGTATTCATTTATTTTCCTCTTTTTGAATAGCGAGTAAGACATCTTCTAGCTTTTCCTTATTATAGCTCGTTATGACTTCTTCTATAGTGCCCGTAGCTTTTATTTTACCTTGATCAATCATGCAGACGCGATCAACAATTGCCTCTGCTTCTTCTAAATAATGAGTGGTTAGTAAAACCGAAACCCCTTGAGACTTTAAATTACGGATAATTTTCCAAAGTTCATGGCGAATATGCGGGTCAAGACCTACTGTCGGTTCATCAAGAACAACAAGTTTTGGACTGTGAATTAAGGATCTAGCAATCAAAAAACGCTGTTTATAGCCGCCTGATAAAGTAGAAGCAAGTGCATCTTTATATCCCTCTAGCTCCAGTGATTCAATGAGTTCTCTTTTTTTAATAAGAATCTCTTTGTCTTGCATTCCAAAAAAACGACCTGCAAAAAGTAGGTTTTGATCCAAAGTTAAGAGCTCATCAAGATTAGGCTTTTGAGGACAAAAACCTACTATCTTTCGATACGCTTTTAAATTCTTATAAATAGAGCAGCCTTGCCAAAGCAGGTTGCCAGAAGAGGGGGGATTTAAAGAGGCTATAATAGAAGAAAGTGTTGTTTTACCTGCACCATTTACTCCGAGTAAACCTACAATTTCTCCCTCATTCATTTCAAAAGAAACACCGCGCAGAGCTTCTTTAGCGACTTTGCGCCCTCTAAAGTATGTTTTTTTAATATTTTGGATAGATATAAATGAAGACATGCCAGATATTCTAGGGTTAATTTTTTTTTAAATCAAATCCTTTTCAATTCAGTATGACGAAGATTATATTAATTACAGGCTGTTCATCTGGACTCGGCCTTGTTTTAGCTAAAGAACTCTCTAAACAGGCTATTGTTTACGCTTCAATGAGGAATTTAGACAAAATCAAAGCTTTTTTAGATGACAAATCTATTTCTTTTCATCCGATTCAAATCGATGTCACTCAACCCAAGTCAATTGATTTGGCTCTTGCTCTTATTCAAAAAAAACATGCCACATTGGATGTTTTAGTCAATAATGCAGGAGTTATGCATATGGGTTCTTTTGGAGATACTTCTGAAAAAGAACTCAGACGAATTTTTGAAACAAATTTTTTTGGAGTGTCTCAAGTCACTAAAAGAGCACTTGGTTTGCTGAAAAAATCAAAAGATGCAAGAGTCATTAATATTTCCTCCTCATCGGGTTTAACAGGTATGCCTTCCCTAAGTGCCTATGCAGCCTCAAAATGGGCTGTTGAGGGCCTTTCTGAAAGTCTGCGATTCGAGCTGCAAACGATTGGAATCAAAGTGCTTTTGATTGAACCGGGCTTAATAAGAACCCCACTAATAAAGGATAATTTTAGCGTGACACAATCTCCAAATTCAGAGTTTGCACCCCTGATGAAAACTCTTTTTAGTAAGTGGGAGTCTCTAAATCCAAAAAATTTTTTAGACCCCGAATCTGTCGCTCTTACCATCGTAAAAAGAATTTATCAAAAAAAACCTCCTTTTAGAACCGTTCTTTCTAATTTATCTAAACTTAAGTTCTTTCTTAAAAAAATCGTGCCTTACTCTATTTATGAATGGATAATTCGAAAATCTTTATCCATTTAATCTCGCTTTATAAAATTATATCTGCATTTGTAAATCTTTTTCTTGAATTATTCCATTCAATTCTTATATGGAGAAATGAATACAAATACTGATGTAGTAACATAATTTGAAGCGGGAGTTCTTATGAGTAAAGGTTTAATTTTAGTGACCGGTTGTAGTGGACGTATTGGTACACGCGTCTGTAACTACTTTGCAGATAAATACCAAGTGATTGGTTTTGATATGGTTCCACCTAAAAAACCAAATCCAAAAGTAGAGTTCATGAAAATGGACCTGTCTTCAGAAGAAAATATTGAAAAGTGTTTTCAAGAAGTTAAAGAAAAATTTGGTGACCATGTTATTTCAA
>JAJACV010000035.1 GCA_022601335.1 Chlamydiota bacterium
AATGTAAATTTGTGCCTGATAACCTGCTGCGAATTTAATCATGTAGTTGTTACTAAATAAAAATTCATAAGCTAATCCAAGTTTTCCTTCAAACCCAGGAACAATTCCCATTTTATTTTTTACAGAAGTGCTCTGGATATTTGGATTTTCATCACCCAGAATAACTAGAGCATTTGAAGTTGTTGTAAATGTTGTATTATTTTTGAAAGTTCCAACAAAAAGAGATGCTCTTGCATTTCCGACAAATTGGAAGCCTTGAACGATTGTGTAATTAAAATCGAACCCAAACTGAGGTCCAGCTCCTGTGAATTTAGAAGGAACATTGATTGTGCGAATGATACTATCTTCCAGGTTTGAAAATCGGGTTAAGTAGTTTTGCTTGATTTGAGAAAAGCTTACCCCAGAAAATAAGTTCATGGATAAAAGACTGCCGAACTTAACGAATGTTCCATAATTTAAATTCACTTCGTCGAACTTGAAATTAGTTGTACCTTTTGCAATTTTATAAGGACTTGCATCAGGCCCAATTTCAAAAAATGGACCTATCATATTATTTGAGCTAGATACAGTAGTCATATTTGAATCATCAGAAGAGTGATAGCGTTCCCAGTTAAGCATTAAACACGAATTAGCCTCATGAAAAATTCCAGCTATTCCTACATCGAATCCAAAATGATAATCAGGATTAATTTCTGGGATTACCCAACTAGGAGATACTGCCGGCTGTGAGTCACCATAATTAAACGGTAGTGCTTCTGCTGAATAATCAAGGTTGTTTGCGTAAGGTTGCAAAAATAGAGCCGTAAAACTTGCTTCAAAAGAATAATTGGGGCTTTCTAGACTCACTAACTTCGAGCTTGTTTGGTCCTGGGCTGTGCCTTTTTCTTCTGCGTTAACTGCAACGGACCCTAAGCCCAAAGAAGCTATAAAAACTGATATAGAAAGGGAGTTAAAAAAAGATGTCATAGAAAGTCTCCTAGTAAGCAATCAAATTCTCAATTTTTGTATAAGTTATCAAGAAATATCTTTGAAAATTACATTTTATTACAAATGCAGGTATCCTTTTGAAAGCCAGTTTTTTTAATCTGTTAATTATTAAAAAAAACTAAAAGTTATATGGAAAATATTTCAATTATAAATAAAGTAGAATCGTCTTTAGAAATCACCTCAAATCTGGAAAACTGGGGAGATTTCTTTCTCACTCCTGGAAGACTGTTTTTTGGGCGAGAGTATAAGAGAGTAGATGATAAATTACTTGCAGAAGAAGAGTTTTTTTCAGTAAAAGAAACTCTTTTAAAAGTGTCCGTAGTTGCTCTTTTTGTTTTCTCAATACCTTCTTCCCTTATTGGTTACTTGCTTAAATATATCGCAATTAAGCACGATCCGTCACTTACAGAAAAATATCAGGGAAAAAAATATATAAACCACCGAAACACCGAGGATATGAAGCAGGGACGTTTGCCCCAAAGTCCATTAACCCCAAACTGTGTTAATAGTGATCAGAGTAGTCTTTATGGAGATTTGTACAACGTAGAGCCTATTTCTATTGATGATAGTATTACTAGTCCTATTGATGCTTTAAAAAAGACTATAGCTAAAGTTGAAGTAGATGGAGCCAACGTAGAGTTAGAAACAGAGCTTGTTCAAGAGACAGATAATTATTTACATTATGAATTTACGATTAACGTGAAATTGGCAGGGGCGGTCAGAAGGTTTACTGATGATGTTGATTTTTTCTATGATGAAAAGCAAAAGCATTTTAAAGCTCGCTCAGCTTCAAGAGTAGGTATTAGAGATGCTGTGCATTTAGATTTTAACCAGCCAGGGGCAAATAAAAAGCGAATAGAAAAAATTCGTGAATTTTTCACCAGTTCTAATTAAGGAAGTTTTGTTTGTTATCCAAAACTTTCACTTATTCTACCAGATCAGGATGTATTGTGTTTGATTGTAAACAAAACAATACTTGTAATTTAGGATCTATCAAATCCATAAAAGGTGCAAAATATGGGGCAACACAGACTTGAACTGTGGACCTACGGGTTATGAGTCCGTTGCTCTAACCAACTGAGCTATTGCCCCATAAATAACAATGACATTATAAAGAGATTTTGTGGGAAATCAAGAGATTTTTCGAAAAGTTTAGGTTAATAGTAGATGGCTGCAGAAAATAATAGAGAAGAAGGAGTAGATCTCTGGCATAAAGTGGAAGGTGAAGGTAAAAGAAATTTTGTACTTATTCACAATGCTGGCGGAGATCATAATTTTCTGAATGAGCAGTTTAAGTTTCTTTGCAGATTGGGAACAGTTTTAACTCTCGATCTTAGAGGTCATGGACAAAGTTCAAAACCTAAAGAAGGCTACAGTTTTCAGAATTTAGCAAAAGATATAGAAAGTCTTTGCAAAGCTAACAACCTGGAAAAAGTAACTGTAGTGGGTCTAAATATTGGAGCAAATATTGGATTAGAACTTGCTTTATGTTCAAATATTGTTGCATCACTTGTATTTATAGAACCACCAATACTAATGAATAGAGCAACCTCGAGTTTGGTGAAAAAAGAGCTCAAAGAGCTCAAAAAGTCAAGTGCAGATA
>JAJACV010000036.1 GCA_022601335.1 Chlamydiota bacterium
ATTAATTTAATTAATTTTTTCATATTAATTAATTGATTAAAAGATGTTGTATAAATAAAATGGTTCTCATTTTTAATTAATGAAGGTTGATGTAGATGGATTTTAATCCGATTGGTTACCCTACTCAGGGTTATTCTTTTGAAATGGAAGAAGGATCAGAAGAAGAGGGTGGTTTTTGCAGCTTTGCTCCTATTCAAACCAGTCCTGTTTCTCCAGGTACTTTAGCTAGAAAGAACACCATAACTCCGCTTCCCTATAGGGGGCGCTCTTCTGCTGATGCCCTTTTGGCTAAACGTATGCGAGAAGATTCGCCGCTTTCTGACGAAGAAATGACAGAAAGCTCTAGTAATGTGAATACCTATCAACGTTTTTGCCAAGAAGATTTAAGGACTAGTCCTTTAAGGTATCTATCCACTCCGAAATCAGATGTAAGCTCACCAGAGGTAGATCGAACCTCTGTGACTTCTTCTTTTAGAAGTCCCATTGCTGGCAACGCATTTGAATCATTGACTTTAATGGAAGAGGAGGAATCTATGGAAGTGGTGGAACCTACTTTTCAGAAGGTTGAGGGCTGTGTCAAAGATGGTCGTTTATCATTTGAAAATAGAGGTGTTGTTATTTCAGGATTTAATGAGTACCAATCACCTAAAAAAATTTTAGATTAAAAAAAATCGTTTTTTAATTAAAAGTTCTATTTATATTGGTTTTTTTTTACCTCTTTTGTATTCATAAGGTGAATGCAAAAGAGGTGATATGGGTAGAAAAATATTATTTAAAAGACGACTATTTCTCTTTTTTGCTACTATGCCCCTTGTTTTTAGGAAGTGGAGTATTCAAAAAAAACTGCATGTAAGCTTATTGAGCTTAGTCGTTATTTTAGGGCTGAATGCTGTTTTAACATCCATTGAAATCCGTCGTCTTAAAGAAGCTCATCAAAATTTGTCGTACCTTATTTATCTAGACCTTTTAGGTATCCTAGCTGGCTGTTTATTTATTTGGATTATTTCCAAATCTGTGATTAGGCCCATGAAAAAAATGATTAAACAAATAGAATCTAAAATGGATGTCGAGGCTGTTAACCTATATGGCACAGACGAGATAGGAGAGCTTGCTAGAGCTGTCAATATGATGAAAAAAACTCACTCTCACACAGGTGAGATGCTCGAAGAAAAAAAACAACTGATAGAAGCTATTTTAAATCACTCTGTTGATACTATTTTTATGTTTAATCTCCGAGGAGATATCTTATCACACAGCCAAAGTTTTAGAAATACTTTTGGATATCAAGAGGAAGATGAGAAGGGCGATCTATCTTTAATTTTACCCCATATAGAACTTGAAGATGTATCAAAACAATTTAAGGGACAATCGCCTAGACTTGAATTTTATACAAAAGAGTTTGTTGCTAAAAAAGTTCATACTAAAAAGAATTTTAAAATTCAATGTTCTATTTGTCCTATTTCAGGCCAGAAAGAAGACTTGTATGTGGGAATTATTAGAAACTTGCAAAAGCGAAAAAGAATTAAGCATTTCTTGAAGAAATGTCTGTTAAAGTAAGAGAAGGAAAATGGAGTTGAACTCTATTTTCCTTCTTATAAAAACGATCTATTAAAAGCCTCTTTGTCTATTTAGATAAAAAGTGCTCAAGAGTTCCATCTGGTAAACCCAGGTTTGTGCTCATACAGTCTTCATAGGATTGCTCTGCTGAAGTGAACCAGGTTGTTTGGCGATCCGCGCTCCATGGCTTGCCGGAACAATTAGAATTTGCTAAGTATGCCCATAGAGAAAGTCCCCCCAAGAAAGCGAGACAAGTGCCTTGTTTTACGGTGCTGATAGCTTTCTTTCGAAATATATATGACTTTACTGGGGCAATCTCCATTTGGTTAAGAGTGCTATTTTGATCCTTTTCTACTTCTTTAGTTAGCTTATTTAAAGCTTTTTGAACAGTTTTATATGGCAGGTTGTATTGCGTTGCAATATGGGAAAAAGCAGTTTGGTTTTTTTCCTCTGCAGCTCTTTTAAGACAGCTCTTAATCCTTTTTTTATAGGGGGGATGGTCTAATAGAAGTTTAGTGAAGGTTATAGCACTATTCTTATCTGTAACATTCTTAAAAATAAATCTGTCTAAATCTCTAGAATCACTATCGTATTCTACGTTAGCATCTGTGATGCTGTTAATAAAGATAGATGTAATTTCGTAGTTTTGAGCGCGAATTGCGGTGTGAATAGGTGTAGCTAAATCTAAAAATTCTGTTATTTCATCATCTGTATCTGTTGCTTCATTTTCTGAATGAGGATATTCCTTTCCTATCTGTGTAAAAGCTAAGCGTACCTTGTCTTGCATGTACTTGCTTATAAATTGTTTCGCATCAGTGTTGTTATCTGTTCTAATGTTCTCTAAGAAAGAGTTGTATCGTGTGTTACCTTGAATGATATCTACGGGCATGCTTTTAATCCTCGTTATTTTGCTTAATTATATTTGGTTTATTAAAGTGTTATATTTATATTAGAATATTAAACTTTTTTTGTCAACTTTTTTTTTATGATGATAAATCATTTTATGAGGATAATTTGTCTTTTAAATTGCCGATATAATAGTAGGCATAGGCTTAAGATGTAAGGTGAAAAAAAGGAAGGGCGGGAGTAACTCGTCTTAATGAAAATTATTTCATGACTTAAGTGTCTAATGTAAAGTATGATGGGTTTTTCTTCTTTTAATTATTGTTTTTTTTGCTAAAAGTCTACGCTTAGTTATGTTGAGAATTAAATTTCTTTGCAAAGAGCTAGGTCTTAATTTTAGCTCATATAAAACTTAAATATTTATTTCAACTACCTGATAAACAATGTTTTATAAAAAATAATGAAGCGTTTCTTGAGGAAATAGCTGTTAAACTTAACAGAAAGAACACCCGAATTTAAGCCCTTTTTCCTTCTTATAAAAAGGTTTATTAAAAGCCTCTTTGTCTATTTAGATAAAAAGTACTCAATAGTTCCATCTGGTAAACCCAGGCTTGTGTTCATGCATTCTTCATAGGATTGCTCTGATGAAGAAAAGTAGCTTATTTGTTGATCTGCGCTCCACGGCTTGCCGGAACAATTAGAATTTGCTAAGTATGCGCATACAGTTAATCCTCCCAAGATAGTGATACAAGCGCCTTGTTTTACGGTGCTGATAACTTTCTTTCTGAATATATATGAATCTACACGATTAAGATATGTTATAATAATGCCATCTTTAGAATTTTTTTTTGCATTGCTCTCTAGATTTTGCCAAACCTTTGTTCGAGCTTTTTCAACAATTTGATATGGCAGGTCGTATTGCGTTGCAATATGGGAAAAAGCAGGTTGGTTCATGGAGTTTGTAGCGTTCTCAAAAATTGTGTTAATACGTTTTTTAAAGACAGGATTTTTTAATAGAATTTTAGTGAACTTTGTAACCTCTTCCTCATCTGTAACATGCTTAAAAATGAATCTGTCTAATTCCTGGCAAGAGCGGATCACTTTTAGATCATTATCATCAATTTTTTCAATGAAGAGGGACGTGATTAAATAGTTTTTAGATAGGATTGCCGCTTCAAGAGGGGTCGTAAAATCTCGAACAGGTTTGAAATCCGTCGGTTCATTATTCATATCATAAACAGTTAAAACTTTAGTTGTGGGTATCGATAGATAACCTACTTTTGTCTGTTGATCTAGAGTGTTTTGTAATGTTGGAATGTCAATTAAAAATGTTTTCACTTTTTCGTTTTTATGCGTCGCAATATCAAGCAATAAGGTTTCAACGTCCTTTCTATGAACGTTTGTATTTAGTGCGCATTCATGCATAGCTGTCATATTTATATTCTCCACATATGGTATAACTTTTAGACAATGATTTGACTTCTAAATTGTCGATATAGTACTAAAAATAGGGTTAAAAAACGAATGGAAAATATTTTTTTGTTTTAATTCATAGCTTTTTGCTAAAATCCCTCGTTTGTTATGAAGGGATTTAAACTTATGGACAAAGAGTTATGCCTTTGCCACTCGGGAAAGGGTTATGAGGAATGCTGCGCTTCTTTTCATAGACGTGAAGCGAATCCTGAAACGCCCCTTGATTTAATGCGTTCACGATACAGCGCCTATGCCAAAAAAATACCTGCTTATATTATCTCCACAACTCATGTAACTAATCCTCAATATCAAGAAGATCTTCTCGAATGGAGTCGCTCGATTTTAGAAGCTTATGCTCATACTGAATTTGTGGGTTTAAAAATTTTTAAACACTATGAAAAAGGGAATAAGGGGTATGTTTCTTTTGAGGCCAAGCTAGTAAACAATGGGAAAGATGCTTCCTTTAGCGAAGAGAGCGAATTTATCAAAGAGCAGGGTCGTTGGTATTACTTAAAGGGGATTGCTAAAAAGTGATTAATAATAAATTAAAATTACCTCAAGTAGGCCTAGGCTGCTATCTTTTAGAGGGTAAACAGACTTCTAAGATGGTGAGAGCAGCTTATGACATGGGGTATAGACATTTTGATACAGCAGCTTTCTACGCAAATGAAGAGGAGGTCGGCGAGGCTCTAAAAAATACGCCACGAGCCTCTTTTCAAATAACCACAAAGCTGTGGCATGATGAAATGGGATATCATAAGGCCTTAAATGGGTTTGAACGCTCCTTAAATAAATTGCAGATGGATTATGTAGACCTTTATTTAATCCACTGGCCTGACCCTAGAGATTTAATCTTAGAGACCCTGGAAGCTTTTGAGGTACTGAAAAAAGCAGGAAAAATAAAACATTACGGGGTATGTAATTTTACCCAACATCACTTGGAAGATGCTATGAATGCTGGATTTCAAGTGGCTGTCAATCAAGTGGAGTATCACCCTTACCTCAACCAGGAAAATCTTTTAAATTTTTGTTTAAAATCAAAGATCCAACTGATAGCTTATTCTCCTTTTATACGAGGGGAGCTTCAATTAGACCCTCTACTATGCAAAATAGGGCAAAAATATAACAAAACCTGGGCTCAAGTAGCGATAAGATGGCTTTTGCAAAAAGAAATTGTAACGATTCCAAAAACAAGTTCAATAGACAGATTGAGAGAAAATTTCGATGTTTTCGATTTTAATTTAACAGATGAAGACATGCTACATATCAATCAACTCAATCGCAACTATCGGCAGACAGATCCAGATTGTGGTGATTTTAACTATTAAGATGCGCTGGTTTCTATTTCTTATATCTTGTTCTCTTTATTCGATAGGGCCCTCTCAAAGCCATTTAACATCGAATCATAACATACACCTTGAAAAAGAGCTTAACTTAGAAGTATGGGGCAAGAGAAAGCTTATTAATGAAGTTTTGAAAAATGAAGAGCTTTATTCTCATGATTACTATATTTTTTACCATGCCTCTTCCAATGCTCTGTTTTATCAAGAGCTTCTCTCTTACCTGTTTAAATCATTAAAAAATGTTCAAGTGGATGATTTCATTTGGCTCAGAGTTCCCTCCGATACCTATTTCGAAAACACCACTGATTTTTTCAGTCAAGAGTCGGGTCAAGTGGATGATTCAAAACCTCTTAATCGAAAAAATCTTCTATCTGTCAATTTATCCTTATTTGGAAATAGTAAAAATCTAGATTCCTGTACGTTAGCCTTTTGGCTTCTCAATCACCTCGTTTATAAGAAAGTAGATAGCGAAGAAGTAATAAGAGAGATACTTGATTATTTTCAGCTTCCAGATGATTCTCTTGAAGAGCTCATAAACTTAGCAAAGACTTTCTCAGAAGCCTCTCTCATACAGATATTTATTCCAAAACCCCAAAGGAATGTTCTAGATCAACAGCTTTATTTTGCACATGATGGAGGCGCTTTGTCTGAACATCAAGCCTTATTTGATCCCTGCCAATTATTAGACCTTTATGTCTCAGATATAAAAAGTGTGCCTAATTTAGATAATCTAGAAGCGAGACTCTTATTAAACAATAAGCTCCTATTGAATCCAGATTCAGGAGTTCTCATAAAACGATATGATGCAAATCTGTCTGAAAATCAAATAGATAGATTAAAAAAAGAAATTCAACAAATTTTAGAAAAACAGATAAAAAAAATACCCTTAGAAACTAAGGGCATTCATATCTACAATTAAACATTCAAAGCTTAGGTAGTTGGGAGTGAAACCCAAGTGTTTACGATAAGTAGAGAAAAAGCTAGGATAGCTAAAACTCTGCATACCATAGACCCTTTACAAGGGTTCTTCTCGTGTTTTGCAGCACGGATATTAGTAGCAACTAATGTGAAGATAATAACTCCGTAAGCCACAGTGCTTAAAATGTTAAATAATGTAAAATTTGCGTCTAAAACTGGATTTTGCATATGCGTACCTCCTTACAGGTTCTTCTTTTTAACTATCAAAAGACTTTAATTTCTTAAAGAAATATTTATTATTTTTTTTATTTTTA
>JAJACV010000037.1 GCA_022601335.1 Chlamydiota bacterium
ATAGTCATTTCTCTTTAGTAAAGCTTTGCAAAAGAGATTGCATCATTCAATTCATTATCTACCTCAATTTTCACTTCGTCCTAATAAAATTTACTGGAAATTTACCCTGAATGAAGCTAAGAAAAAGCTAGTTGCTATGAAGCCAAAACATTAATCAAAAAATTAACCTTTTTAATATTGGATTTCACACTCTTAATTAATCTCTTATTTCTGGTCATAAATACAGATAGCTAGTTTGTGAGATTTAATTTTCTTGTGATAAAGGCAAATCATAGTTTGTTCATATGTAAATTTAGAATCGTTTTCTATATTTACATGAGTTCTTACTAAGCAGTAGTCCCTTAGTTTATCAAAATCAATTTCTGTAGCTTTTAAAAAGGCCTCTTTGATACACCAAATAGAGAAAAAGTAATGCAGAGGAGATTCAGCGTCTTTCATTTTTATTATTTCTTCAGGGTGCATAAATTGTTTTGACACATCAAAATAATCAGGCAGTTTTCTGAATTTTTCAATGTCCAATCCAATTTCAAGAGAAGGGTGGAATCCTAGTACAGCGCATTCTCTTGTATGTGATATGTTAAAATGAATGGGATTGTTTTTTACATAAGGTTTTCCTGAAGATTTTTTCGTTAAAATGATTTTCTGAGGTGGGCTGTTAATAAATTTAGATAGACAATGTTTTAAAGAGGCCTGAACAATAATGCAGTGATGTTGATCTTCAATTAAAATGAATTTATGGGATCTTTGTATTGTCTTCGCATCTAATAGACTTCTTGCTTCTTCAACTTCATCAATTTGAATATTATGAAGGTTAACAGAATAGAAGCTTCCCTCGGGGAAGTCTGAAATTTTAAAGGGTATTATCCGGTCAAGAAACTTCATTCGTGTACTTTGTTCCAGGTAAGTACAGAGGTCACTTTCTTACCAAATTGTGGATTAAATTCGGAGCCACTCAGAATAAGTTTATTGTTTATGAATTGATATTTCCTTTCGAGTGAGTTGTTTAAGGATTCAATGTAACTTGAATGAATCGGGTAATGGATGACTTTATCTTCAAATATTTTATAGTTTCCGGCATAGCCTCGGAAGGCATCAGCTCTTTCAGCTTTAATGTCGATATGATTGTTAAAATTTTTTTGTTCAAGATGCATTATATGTTCTGATATATGCTCGACTGTATAAGTAATAAAACCAGCAGGTTTTTTAGAGAATGAACAAATAATATTACTCTCTCCATCTATTTCCATTGTATGTTCCTGCACTTCCCATGTGCCAATAATTTTTTCTTTAAATTTATTCATCATGTGTTCCAAGATATTCAAAGAAGTAGACTTTTTTTGTAAGGATTGAGTTTAGGCATATAGTAAATTTCAAACTTTATAGACTGTAGTATTTTTTTTGTTTTCAGATAATTTATCTAATCCGATCAGTTTTTCGATTATTTTAAGGTTAGGTGTCTTATTCTAATTCCCTTTAATTTTTTGATTCAGCGATAACAGAATGAGATGAGAAATTGATTTTTCCCTTAATGGTTTATTTTTTTTTGCAAGCACTTTCTATGACTTTTACAAGCTGTTCAACTTTGTCAAGCTCTAACATGGACAAATGCTTTCCAGCTGTTTCACTAATTATGACTTGGCCTTTTATTAATTCTTTCCAGGAATTCTTTATGTTTTCTCCAACAAATTTTTGTTTGGGATTATTGGATATGAATAGATTGATGTTGCCTTCAAAAGGCTTGGGTTGATATTTACTTAAAAGCCTAAGATGGTTACTTGTTCGATTATAGATAATTTTTTGCTCTTCAGATGACAGATTTTCTAGCTTTAAGCATTGCAAAACTTTTTTTATTGTTAGTTTTGAAGTAGCTAAAGATTTCCCAGATAGAAATTCTACTAAGTAAGTAAGTCGAGCTTCATCAGAAGATAAAGTCATAAAAGATCCCTCGGGAAAGCTGGCATCAAGTATACATAATAGAGCTATCGATTCGTTCTTTTCTTTTAGTTGTCTTGCCATTTCATAGGCCATTATACCACCGAAAGATGCTCCTACTAAATAATAAGGTCCTTTAGGTTGTTTCTTTTGTATTTCACTAATATAGAAGCTGGCTAAATCTTCAAGTGAGCTGATATTTTTATCAGTTCCTTGAATTCCGTAAAAGGGATTAGGAAGTTCAAGTTCCTTTATTAAAGATTTAAAACAAAATAAAGAACCTTCAATGGGATGAATAAAGACAAGAGGCTTGCCTTTGCTACCTGACTTGAGTTTTAATAGGCTTATATTAGAGGCATTTTGCTCTGAAATAAAAAGGATTAACTTGGAAATAGTGGGATAAGCAAGTAAGGTTTGCATTCCTAAATTTAAACCCAACTCAGAAGATAGTCTGGCAGCAATTTCGATTGCTAATAAAGAACTCCCTCCCAAATCAAAAAAATTATCATGAATATCAAAAGATTTAATCCCTAAAAATTCAGACCAAATACTTTTAAGTAAATTTTCCATAGATTGAGATTCAGTTTTTTTTCTCAGGCTTTTTTTTTGAGTTGTTGGAGGGTCTATCCAATGTCGCTTTTTTTCGAATGGGTATGAGGGTAGAGGAACTCTAGAATATGACTTACTTTTGAAATTTTTTTTCAATGATATGTTTTTTGTGTCAGAAGGAGTTTCAATATCAAAGTTAAGAAGCTTGGAAACAGCCTCTTCTCTATTTGAACAAACAAGTATTTTTTGATAATCAAATTTTTTGCGTCCTACTTGTAGAGTATAAGCGACATTGCCCAAAGATATATTTGGGTGTTCTTTTAAATATTTCCCCAAATTCAAAGCTACTGCTTTTAGAGCAGGTAAGGTTTTTGCTGTTATGAGAATAGGGTATGAGCATTCTTCTACTTTATCGATACATTCTAGATTATGTTCTTCCAAAATTACATGGGTATTTGTTCCTCCAATGCCAAAGGAACTGACTCCTGCTCTACGCGGATATTTTTTTTCTTCCCAGCATCTTAAAGCTGTATTTACATAAAAAGGAGTCTTTTTAAAGTCTATATGAGGGTTAGGGTTGTTGAAATTTAAAGAAGCTGGAATTTTTTTATGATATAGAGTAAGTACAGTTTTAATTAGTCCTATAATGCCAGCTGCTTCAAATGTGTGCCCTATATTGCTCTTAACTGAACCAATGGCACAGTATTGCTCCTTTGAAGCTGGAAATGCTTGCTTTAAAGCTTCAATCTCTACGGGATCACCTAAAATAGTTCCAGTTCCATGTGTTTCAATGTATTCAATTGTTTTCGGGTTAATATTAGCCATATTGATAGCGGATTTAATAGCATTCAATTGTCCTTTTAAACTTGGAGCGGAATAAGTCATTTTCTTGGATCCGTCATTATTCATACCATATCCACGTATAACTGCATAAATATGATCTTTTTCATTTATTGCATCCTCAAGCCTTTTAAGAAGAACAACTCCAGCTCCACTAGATATAACAGTTCCTGTTGCTTTAGAATCAAAGGGCCTGCATTGCCCATCGGGTGAAATTATTAATCCATCTTTGTAAGTAGTTCCTTTTATTTGAGGAACTGCTATTGAAACACCTCCTGCCAAAGCCATATCACATTCATAAGATAATAATTGGTTGCAAGCTATACATAGAGCTACCAAAGACGTGGAGCAGGCGGATTGTATGTTGAAGCTTGGACCTGTTAGATTGAAATTATAAGAAACTTTAGTTGTGAGAAAGTCTTTGTCGTTACCGATTCGGATTAAGAATTCACCTAGAGTTTCAGTTAGTTGTTTATTGGGTAGAATATTATTGATGTAGTATGCATTAAACCCACTTCCACCATAGACACCTATTTTCTTTTCGTAATTTTCTGAAGAATAGCCTGCATTTTCTAGAGCTTCCCAAGAACATTCTAAAAAAACTCTATGCTGGGGGTCGGTAATTTCTGCTTCTTTAGGATTAAGCCCAAAAAAAGCACTATCAAAAAATTCAATTCCATTGATGATGCCTTTAGATTTCACATAATTAGGATTGCTAATTTGTTCTTTTGAAATACCTGATTTTAAGAGCTCTTCATCTGAAAAAATAGTTATGTTTTCTTTAGATTTACACAGATTATTCCAAAAATCATCGATATTGTTTGCGCCAGGAAATCTTCCAGAAAGGCCTATAATGGCAATGCTTTCTGTAATAAAATCTTCACTCATCTAATGACCTATGAATTTTAAGTCTTTGAAGTCTTTTCTTTCTTTTATAAGCATTATTTATAGATAATTGGGGAGGGGGTGTCAACGGCGGTTTTCCCTTTAAGGATAGGAAATTTGCAAGCGAAGAAATAGATGGGTGTTCGAGTAATTCTATTACAGAAAGTTTTATTTGTAATTTCTTTTCAATTGCTGTTTGTACTCTCACAATCCCTATAGAATCTCCTCCTAGGTCAAAAAAGTGGTCGTTTAGATCAAAAGATTTAAGGCACAATACTGTTTCCCAAATGTCTATTAGCTGTTTTTCTAAATCTGTTTGTGATTCTTTATCCTTCTTTCTTGAAGGGGAATCATAAGTGATTTTAGATAAGCTATTCAAATCTATTTTCCCGTTTGGTGTAAGGGGAAAACTGTCGATATAAATAAATTTGGAAGGGCATGCAGGAGCTGGCAATCTTTTCAGTAAATGATTGCGCAGCTCGCTTTCATTAATCATATAACTATTTACAGAAGTAAAATAAGTCACAAGGAATTTATCTTTGTTTGATTTCTGCTTCAAAATTACAATAGCTTGATCAATATTAGGGTATTTTTGAATTACATGCTCTACTTCACCTAATTCTATTCTATAACCCTTAATTTTAATCTGGCGGTCCATTCTCCCCAAAAAATCTAAGTTCCCATCAGGCAGAATTTTTCCAAAATCTCCGGTTCTGTAAATTTTAAAGCCATTAAAATAAGTGAACTTTTCATTTGATAAATCTGAATTATTTAAATACCCTCTTGCTATACCATTCCCACTTATGCAAATTTCTCCTTTAGTATTAGAAGGAAGAGGCTCGAGATTGGAATTTAGAATATAAATATTTGTATCAGTTAAAGGTTTGCCTGCATTTATGGGAGATGACAAGCACCTTGTGTCGGGGTCATAAATTTTGGCTATACTTGTTCCTATTGCATATTCTGAAGGCCCATATTCATTATATAATATAGCATTAGGAGCATACTTTGGATGCAAATTAATAATAGAGTTTGGAATAACTTCTCCAGTAAGGCTAACTATTTTTAAATATTCTAGTCTGTTACCTTTATTCAAAATCAAAGAATATAGAGAAGGAACGCATAATAAATAATTCACAGATTTTTTTGTGATGATATTTATAAGTTTTGAAATATCTCTTAATTCGTTTTTATGGGGAATATAAAGAGAGCCTCCCGATGTAAGAATGTGAAAAATAAGCAAAAGGCTTACATCAAAACTTATCGTACTTGACAGTAGACCTTTGAGTTTACATTTATAATATTTAGTGTGTGCTGCTGCTGCATGTGCCGCGGCCACATGCTCTACCATAATACCTTTTGGCTTGCCTGTTGACCCAGAGGTGTAAATAATATAGGCAAGTTGCTTGGGTTGAATTAATATTGATGGAGGAAGCTTACTACAACTGTTAATTTTGTCCTGTTCTTGATTAAGTAAGATGGTGTTAAAAGAAAGTGAATTAAATAGCGGCAAAAGCTTAGAATTTGTTAGAATGATACTAGGATTAGCATCTTGTAGCATGTATTTAAGTCTATTTTTTGGGTAACTTGGATCTAAGGGAACGTATACTCTTCCAGATTTCAGAATTCCTAGAATAGCTACAATTAATTCTAAGCTGTTGTCTAAGCAACATCCAATAATAGCTCCTACTGCTATTCCTTTTTTATCCAAATAGCTAGCCAGTTGATTGGACGCTTTATCTAATTCTTTGTAGGTTAGGTTTTTATTTTTGCTTATTATAGCTAGTTCATCCGCATATTTGATAGAAGCCTCTTCAAACATTTCCTTAATGCTTACAAAGTGATTCTGTTGCTGCAAAACATTCATATGATTCCTATTTGAATAGTCTTTGAGGTATCATCAGGGATGTGATTTATTTTATTGTCTATTCTTTCTATTTTTGTACATAAGGCTATCATATTTATGATAAATAATCCATCCGCTAGTGATCATTAGAAGAGAGAATATAACCATATATATTATGGTTATATGATATTTTTGATACTCTATAATTAGTAGAGAAGCTGCCAATAAAGCTATTGCATCAGAAGAATCCAATAAGCCATAGCGTTTACCTTTCTGGTGAGGTTTTAAGCCTGTTCCTATTTCGGCTAAAATTGTAGGGGATAAGATAGCATTTCCAATTGAATGAATAAAGTAACTTGAAATCAAGATATATGTATTATCTTTAAAAATAAGGTAAAGGATTACGTATATTAATAGAGGAAACACAGATAATATAAAACCAAATCTAATCATGTCTTTATTACTAATTTTTTTGCAAAACTTCATCATGCCACTTCCGAGAAGGTATCCAGCCATCATTAGAATAGGTACTAGAGAATTTAGCCCAGGAAAATCTGTATATAAAATGAGGATGATGTAAAGAGAGATTTCTAAAAAAATAAACGATAAACAAATAAGTCTAAGCGTTCTTTTCTTCAAATCTTGAAAGATTAATTTGGGCTCTCTGGCTAAGTGTTTAATAAAATGTTCTTCTTTCTCTCTATTTTTCTTGTTATCCAAATTTTTATCTTCTTCACCCTCATATTTATTCTTATCAAAATCCTTAGGGTCTATAAAGTATTTTACGCAGAAATATATTTGTACAACAAATGCAAGAATTAAAATAAATATCAAACTATTGCTAGATAAAACTAAGTTGAATAAAAGAATAAGTAAAAAGCCAATAGCATAGGCAGCCTCTGAAATGGCGAAAAAGAACCTTTCATTTTTTCTGTCTATATCGCCAATTGCACCCCAAGCTATGGGGATAGTATTTCCAAATAAACCTTTTAGTAGAGCTATTGTAGCTAGAATAGTGAATAGAGGGAGCGAACTTGAGTTAATAAATAAAAGTATAAATAGGCATATAAGCGTAACTGAAATCGAAATAATTAAACTTTTTTTTCTTCCTAAATAATCAGAAAATCCTGCCTGGATGGGTGACGCAAGAATTGAAACTGTAAGAAACCCAACGAATAGAAGGAGAGGGCCAGAATGTGTTGCCTTATTGAACAAGCCTAATATCATATTAAAGAAAATGATATCAAAACTAATAAAAACAATAATGAGAGTGTTAGAAATATTTTTTTTATACACTGAATTTTTTTTATTAGAATTCATTTGGTTCCCATTACTTACGGGCTTTTATAGTGAGTGTTTTATAAGGCAGATTTATGAGAAGAGGTTTCTTAGAAACAGAATATTTTAGGCAGGTTTCAATAGCTTGGTCCAAAAAAACATCATGCAATTCCTCTGGTAATGGAACGTAGCAGTTCAGCCAACCTCTCAAGTAATTTTTTAAATCACTTTTCGAGGAATAGCTAGTAAGAGCATTCCTAGTTTCGAATGTGTCTATTTGAAGGTCACAGGATTCTAGGATGTCATAATGATCTTTTTCTAAAAGCATGGTATGGACAGCTGAAAGCGGTTTGTATTGAGGAAAATTTTCTAATGTTTTTTCAAGTATGTCAACATATGAAGATTCTTTAAGGTATGTTAGAATTAGCAGATTGCCACCTGGTTTAAGTAGCTTTGCTAATCGCTCAAGAGCTAGTTTGGGCTTGCGTATCCATATTAAACAACTGAAACAAAAAATATTATCGTAAGTATCGGAGGATATAAATTCTTCTGCTTTGGAGCATTGGAATTTAAGATTTGGTTTTCTAAAAGTCTCAGAAGCAAGGTCAATCATATTGCGAGAAGAGTCAATACCCAATACAATCCCATTTGGCACTAATGCGGCTATTTTTGCAGTAATTTTTCCGTCTCCGCAACCAACGTCAAGTACGTGTGCATTTTTAGATGTAATATTATCTTCAATAAGTGGTTTGGAGCGATTATATTGCTGCTGGGAATATTTTTTATAATGTTTTGCATCCAAGTCCATAATTTATTGTGCCTATGTGGTTTTGGCGGGGATTCAATTTGCTATTAGTAAGCCTCTATGAATTGCCTTCAAAGGTAGTAAGAGCTACAACTTTAAAGCTTGTGGATTATATTGCTAAATGCTCTATTTTCTAATAATTCTTTTATTTTTTCCAGGTAATCTGTTAAAAAATTATCTTGTGAAAGATAAGGAACTTCTTCTCTTACTAAACTAAATAGTTTTTTTGTGGAAGGGGATAATTTATTTTTTCCTCGAATGTCAGCAGCTTGAGCTGCACATAAAAGCTCAAAAGAAATAACATACAG
The DNA here is from genome assembly GCA_022601335.1 of Chlamydiota bacterium. GTDB lineage: Bacteria > Chlamydiota > Chlamydiia > Chlamydiales > JAAZZY01 > JAJACV01. Next base: position 8,444 of record JAJACV010000037.1, read on the forward strand.
AGTGTTGTTATAAATTTCTTGAGCTCTTCTTGTGGCTAGGAGCCCTAGTGAAACAATATCCTGAAAATCACCCGTAGAAGTTAATGTTTGAATTGAAATAGGAGAGCAGAGAGAACGATTTTCAGCATTCACAGATGTCGACATAAACTGACCACCCATTAATCCTAATCTTAATCCTGGGTTCTCAGCACATAGAAAAGGAGGGAGATTATTGTTGTTATTTTTATCCATGAATCGATCAATTCTTCGATCAGATAAGTTGGACAGTGTTGTAAGAGAAATTGACAATTGATCCATGGCCATAGAAATGTACTGACCATGAAAATGCCCATTATGAAAAAAATCGTTCGCTTCGGGGATAATTAGAGGGTTGTCACTTGCTGAGTTGATCTCTCTTGTAATTGTATTGCGAATTGATTCAAGATTTTCTTTTATGGGTCCAATTATGTGTGGTGTACATCTAATTGAGTAGGCATCTTCAATAGGAAGTGTAGTGGATGAAGGTTTATCTGTTTGATGTTTTTGTAATTCTTTTTCAATTTGATCTTCATCAACTACCATCTTGCTATTTTTTAAAATATTCCAAATAGTTGTCGCAGTTTCAAGTTGTCCAGGGTGCCTTTTTTGTTTGTGAACAGTAGGGTGAAAAGGTTTAATTTTGACAGATAACCCTTCAAAGGAGAGACATGAAATTAGTTCATAAGCTTTAATTAACTCCATGGATTTTTCGATTAGTAAGGAAGCAAAGCCAGTCATCACTGATGTTCCATTAATTAAGCTTAATCCTTCCTTGTAGCTTAAAAGCATTGGTTCAATACCGGCCTTTTCCAGTGCTTTGGCTCCAGAAACTATTTCACCATTATATTTAGCTTTCCATTTACCAGTTGCTACAAGAGCAATACAAGCTAAAGGGCCCAAATCACCACTAGCTCCTAATGAGCCTTTGCATGGGATGCATGGGATGATACCAGCGTTATAAATCTCTAGTAGTTTATTGAAGTTCTCTAGAGAAATCGCAGAAACACCTTTTGCGAGTGAATTGAGTCGCACAATTATAGAGGCTTTAACTATGTCGTCATTTAAAAAAGCACCGACATTTGTCGCTACGGCTGAAATTAAATTTTCTTGCATTTTATTGGCATATTTCCCAGGAATAAGCCAATTTACAAATCCGCCCATACTTGTATTAACACCGTAAATGATTCGATTTTTATCAATAAATTTTTTCAATAATTGTGCAGAAGCTTCTATTTTATCTTCTATTTCTTCAGATATGGAAATTTGAGAGTTATTTTGGATCGCTAATTGAATATCTTTAGGAGTCAGAGTTTCTCCATTAAGAAAAATTTTATTGCCAGTTGCTGTATGCTGTATTTTTATTAAGCTATCTTTAAGCATAAAATCTCCTAAATGAAAGTGTATAATCCTAACCTTTAATTAATATTAAATCATTATTTAATTAATTTAAATGTTTTTTTTTGTTTAAAAGTTTTAATAATATAAGAAGCATTTAAGAGGAATTAATTAAATTTTTAAAAAGTTGAAGAAATTTTCATGGTCATCTTGATTTTGTTAGTAATAATTGAAATGGGCTATAGTCAAAAATTGGTAAGTAGAGGGAGCATTTTTCTTTGAATTAACGGAGAAACTTTTAATTAAAGGATTGTGAAGAAGCAAAATATTGACTTTTACTGATTCGCTTTTTGCTTGGACTCAAAGAGATTTTAAAGTTAAAGAGTTTTTTCAGGTTTCAATACCCAAAGAATTGTGTTTGATAAACCTTCAATAAAGTTTTCAGAAACCACTTCGAAGTTGGATTGTTCAAACATTGTGATTGTTTCATTGTATGTTCTAGTTTCAATTCCTTGCATTGCGTGAATGTAATCAAAACCTGGAAGTTGTGATTTCATATCTCCTGAAGGTGCAACAATATCACAATAAAAGAAATATTCCATATTTGGGAATTTATCTAGAAAAGAATCTAATATTTTTGAGCAGTTGTGTGTAGGCGAAAAGTCGTGCATTACCATTGTTTGCATTAAAATCGTTACTTCTGGGTAGCTTGTCCTTAGGTGAGAAATATTATCTTTTACAATCTTTATCCTTTTTGTATTTTTTGTTAATTTTTTTGCTAAACTAAGGGCTTTTTCTGATATGTCAATTCCAATAGCGTTAAATCGTGTAATTTGGGCTATTAAATGTAGTCTCGAAGCACCGCCGCAACCAAGATCGCAAATTGTTCCTTTCTTGATATCCAGATCTAATAAATGCCTTATTATAAAAGGATTTATGAAGTTTTGAGCTAAATCGTCAGAGCCTAATACAACAGCTTCATCGTTAATTAAGGTGGAGAGCTTTTTTTTATTTAAATTTTGAAAATGGGGCTTGAAAAAATTTGAAAATAATCCTGAATAACCATCATATATATACAACATTAATCCAATGTATTTTACTAATTCAGTCCCGAATTCAGTTAAGTAATATCTTTCATCTATTCGATGGAGAACATCGTTTATTTCTAATTCTTTTAAAGTTTTTTTTACCATTATTTTTTTTGACCGGGTTCCTTTAATGGATTCGAGCTCTAAAAAATTTGAGCTCAATAAACGGTCTAATAATTTTGATTTTTTTAAAAAAACTAAGGAGTGACATACTACTCCAGAAGAGATATAGCGTTGTGCTAAATTTGCTAGACTGTCTTTAGATGTGGTAGCGTCTCGGAGCGTTTTATTTATTTTAGTTGGCATTTTGGAATAATAAATTTTGTTAATTAACTATGCTTCTCTAAAAGATATTATATCTTGTTATACAGTTTAATTGAAGTAAAAGAATAGCTATGATTTTTTTTAAACTAAAGTGTTGATATTGTGTATTGCTGCTAGCAAGGGGGAAGTGTTTGAATAGATGAAATGGTATGTTATATGAGGTGAGGATAGGGTTATATTTACAAAGGTATTAAATTTTTTTTCCAGTAATTAAGGACCAATTTCCAAAACTGTTTATATAATTTATTCTTTTAAATCCTGCTTTTATCAAAATATGTTTAATTTCTTTAAAGCTAAACTGCTGACCTTCAGTCCAAAGCTGCATTTTCATGTTGTATGCTGCGGATAATAGGGGGCCTGTTTTGGTTGAATTAAATAACATTTCGTGGATTAAAATAACTCCATTTTCAATTAAATTTTCATAAGATTTACGAGCTAAAATTTCACATTTTTCTGGAGTCCAGTCATGAAAAATATCTCCAAAAAAGTGGGCGTCTCCGATAGGAAAGTCATCTTTCCAGAGGTCGATTTCCTTAGTTTCAATTCTGTCAGATAGGAGATGTTTATCTATATATTTTTTTGTTTCATATAGAACAGGTTTTCTGTCACAAACTAAAGATCTTAAGTTGGGGTTGCGCTTACAAGCTGCAATTGAGTGAACTCCTGAACCTCCTCCTAGATCTATCAATTTAGAATATTGATTTAAAGAGAATTTATTAGTCCAAGACAGAGCAGCATTTAGGGACTTTTGGTGTAGGGCTTTAACAAAATACTCGCTGTTCCCATAACCTTCAGTGTTAGAAAATAAATCAACACCCCCACTAACTTGGGCCTTATTTGAGAGCAGTGATTTTTCTACAGTAGAGTAATTCATGAGTTCATTTTGCTCTATTAATGCATCAAAGACTCCTCCGTAATAGGATTCAGAGTCAGGGTCAAAATAGGTTTTGCCAATATTCGATAAATAAAAAAAGATTCCATCTTTTGAATGTACAAGTCCCATTGCCGAAGCACTTGAAAGCATAGCTTGAACAGATCGTTTACTTAGTGAGATATCTAGGGCTATTTTTTTACTTCAAGAGGACCTTTAAGCAAAACTCGGAATATACCCGATTTATAAGCGGCTAAAACAGAGTGTCCTATAAAAATTTGAGCTGTAATTAGTTGCATGCTTTCGTCTGAAACAGGATCTTCTATAGTCATTTTATTGATATCTTTTTATTTAAAAAATAAGTGTTATTTGTTTACAATGTGATTGTATATGTTATTGTTAAATTAATCTGTAAACCCAAGCTAGACAGACAGGTAAATATTTAAAAAAAAGTGTGTAAGCGAAAATGGGTTCCTAGTTAATCAAAACTGCAGCCCACAATGCGTTAATTTAAACATAAAACGTAAGTAGAATATTTATAACAAAAGATGTGTACTACTCCCACTAAGTTTTAAATTTGATGCGGGCTATTAGTTAGGGAGTTGTACCCCTATTGTTTCTGGTTTTATTCTGAATATGCGTACGGATGGAGTTTTCCATGAAAAAAATAAATAAATCACATGAAAATAGAGCAAAAAATTTTCAAATAGTTGTTAATAAATTTAAAAATAAATTCATAGCTCAAGATGATGATCAGAGTATTTCAGCTCAAGAAAAAATAGACATTTTAGATAAAGTCTGTGACTTTCCACTAGGAAGACACATTGTCTTAACTGGTGGTGCTAATGCCTTTTGGACAGACTATATGATAGCTTATCCTTGGAGCAAAAAAAGACAAGCTCCTCGAAGGCTTCTTTTGCATAGACTGGAGCATTATATACTATTTGAATGCTTATCGGTATTGTCTCAAAGGGAATTATTTTTACACGCTCAGTCAATTGCACAAACATTTGTTAAAAACAAAGCTACCCTTGCTTCTATTCCTTGTGGGTTAATGCGTGATTTGTTTACCTTAGATTTTTCTAATATTGATCAAATTAACTTAGTTGGCATTGATATTGATAATGCTGCAATTGAATTTGCTGAAAATAAGTATGAAAAAAAGAAAGGAGTAAATTTAGAGCTTTTGAATAGAGATGCATGGAATTTACAAATAAATGAAAGATTTGATTTTATTAATAGTATAGGTCTAAATGTTTATGAAAAAGATAGAACGAAGGTTGTAGAATTATATAAGCAATTTCATTTAGCCCTAAAAGATAAAGGGGTCTTATTTACGGGAGTATTGACCTACCCCCCATGGAGTAAACAGAAATCAGATTGGAATCTACAATATTTAGACAGTGTTGATTTGCAAATGGAAAAAATCCTTTCAGAAGATATTTTAGATATTAACTTTAGAAATTATAGAACTATTCAAGAAATTAAAGAGGATTTTTTAGGGGCTGGTTTTTCTGAAGTTGAAATTATTCTTGATAAACATTCTGTTTTTCCTTCTGTAATTGCATATAAATAAAAATTAAGGTAGAGCAGATCTTCCTAAAATTTGATTAATTCAACAACGCGGTCAGGAAGTTTAGATGAAAACTTACTTCTTGCGTGCTGTCACATCTATGCTAGGATTGGGAATTTCTTTTGTGCTTCTTTTAATTCCTGTTGCATGCCTATCTGCTTACATAGCGTATCTTATCGCCAACATATTCCCACCTTCAGTTAGGTTCACTGGGGTAGGTGTGGCTATGAATGTAAGTGATGGAATAATTGGGGGTTTGTCACCTTTCATATCACTGGGTCTCGTAAGAATTTTTCATGCACAGAATAGCATCATATTTTATGTATTCATATGTGCAATAATTTCTTATATTTATTATAGAAACCGAATTAAATAGTTTTTTTTGCAATGACCGTTAATTGAGGAATTTTTATAATGAACTCTTGGTCATTAAAATTAAATTTTTTTGACATTATTTCATAATAGTAGTCCATTACATCCCTAAAAAATTTTTTTTGTAAAAATTCAGGTATAGGATCAAGGTACGGAAACCAAAGCAAGATATAATCTTCAAAGTTCTTTTTCGATTGGAAATACACATCTTGAATTTCATATGAAGAATATGTGATTGAAAATGCATTTTCATTAATCAAATGTTCAATTGTTTTCTGAGATTCAAAATACCAACTAGGTTTAAATGTTCGAAAATATGAATTCCAAATAGGCAATGAAATTATTTTTTCTAGGGAAAAATTAAGCTCTACAGAGATTTCAAGAGGGACAATTAAAGCAAGAGTTCCTTGATTCTTTAAAAAGCTGTGAGAAGAACGAAAAAAGGAGCTCTTATTTTCCACCCACTGTAAGGCAAATGAAGAGAAAATAATATCGAACTTTTCATTAACCTCTAAGTTTTCTGCTTTTTGAATATCAAAAAACAAGTTAGAAGATTTTTTACCAAATGTTTTTTTTGCAAATGAGATCATTTCTTTTGATGGATCAACACCTAAAACAAAGCCCTTACTTACCTTTTTTGCTAGTTCAGCTGTGATTTTTCCATCACCGCAACCGACATCAAGAATAACTGATTCACTAATGATATTAAGATTTTCAATCAGTTCCATTGCGGATGTAAATTGTCCAATTGCTAAGTCATGGTATTTTTTTGCTTCCCAAATTAAATTTTTCTGTGAAGCGTTGCTGCTCATTTAACTTATCTCCAATTTTAGTCTGTACCAGTTTCTGGGGTTTTCTTTATATCTATTTTCTTGTTTATAAAGTTTAAGGCCCGCTTTAGTAATCACCTTGTTAGAAGACAAATTCTCAGGGTGCGCGGTTGCCATTACTTTATTGACTGGTCCTCCATTTACCATTATATTTCTATTTTTTAAAATATCTATGAACGGCATTAAAAATTGTAAAACAGCTTCAGAACAGTATCCTTTCCCTTGATATTCTTTATGCATAATCCATCCGATTTCTACCTCGCCCCTTTGTTCAGTAGGGACTATGTCTATATGACCGATACAATCATGTTTCCCTTTTAAAAAAAGCGCAAATATTCCAAATGGTCTACCATGCTTAAAGTAATAGGTTCCTCTACATGAAAGATAATTCTGAATTTCTACTAAAGTTCTAGGTTCACCATGGTCGAAAAATTTTGTAAGCTCAGGATTGCCATATAGTGATACAGCATTTTCAAAATCAATATCTTGGTATGATTTTACTACAAGTCTCTCTGTATGAGCTTTGATAAATAGAGAATTCTCATTGTTAGAGAAAATAATATCTAATTTTTCACTTTTAAAAACAACCATATTATTTCCTTCGGTTTATACTAATTCTAGTTTGTTTTATATATTTAAATCAATATGTTTGTTTATAGATGAGGTTTTTTAAAAAAAAGAAGAGTATGATTTAAATATATATATATTGATAGTTTTGGAATCGATTTTTTCTAAAGAAGTGATGTTGAAATATTCGTAATATCTGTTGTAAGTAATTGATAATCTGTCCAGATGTTTGAAACATAATCCTTAAAATGAAAGAGCCTAAAGCCAAACCACTCTTAGCAAAAGGATAAAAATTACTTCTTGCGTGCTATCACATCTATGCGTGGAAATTCAAAATAGACCTCTCCATATGGGTCACAAGGTTCTATTTCCAAATATCTGTTAATTATTTGGGTGAAAAATTCTTCTTTTTGGTTTTCATCAACATAGTTAATATAAGGATACCATTGAATAATATATGCCTCAAGTGCAGTTCTAGATTCAAAAAATTTTACCTGAAACACAGTTTCAAATGAAATAATTTCAAAGTCAGCACTTACTATCATTTTTCTGTAATCATCATCAGTTAAGTCCCAAGGATTGTAATAATTGTCAAAAAAATGTGCCCAGTTTGGATCAAGAAGAGCTTCGTTAGTGGCTTGTTCTAGTGGTTCTGAAATGCCTAGAGGAATAGTAAAAGCTATTTTCCCGTCCTTCTTAAGAGCGTTATTGACTCTAGCCATAAATGGGAGGAAGTCTTTTATCCAATGCAAAGCAAAAGAAGAAAAAATTATATCAAATTTATTATGAAAAGTAATTAATGATGCGTCCTGTTGAAGGAATGAAACATTTTTGTAATTAGAAGAGATAAAATTTTTTTTAGAAAAGTCTATCATTTCCGAAGACATGTCAATTCCAAGTATTTCACCTTTGGGTATATAGGATGAAATTAAGGCGGTTATTTTTCCATCACCACACCCTATGTCTAAAATGTCCTCACTGCCGTTAAATGAAAGCTGTCTTAAAATTTTTTTTGAAGCTTCTAGCTGTATTGATGAGTTTGAATTGTATTCTTTAGCATTCCACTTTTGACGACTATCTGGTTTAGTTAATATTGAACTAGGCATTCTATCCTCCTAACTATAAGTTTATTTTAAAAAAAACTGAATATATTGATTTAGTTGTAAGTTTTTTATCATTTTTCCCAAACAACATAGCTTTCAGCATCATAAGCTAATACAAAAATCATTTCTATTTTTTCATATATTAGTTGAAGTTCTTTATTGGAAATTTCAGTATTCGGAATCTCCTGGATCTCATCATTCACTAAAATACAAACGGAATGCCAAATTGCGTGGGAACGGTAATAACACTCTTTAAGCGTCTCTAAATTTGCATTTTTCTTAGATATATAAAAGTATACCTCGTCATCAATGTATCGCCCATATTGATGAAAAATAGGATCTTCCATTTCTTTATCATAGGTCATTCCTAATGCATCAAATATATACGACGCTTTCTTTTTACTATTTATAAGACTGACCAAAAAATTAGGAAATTCAGCAATAAGACCTTTTGCTATACCTCCTAGTTTGAAGTTGTAAATTGCATTTTTATCCGTAAAGTCAGGGAGGTACGTAAAGAAAGATCCATTTTTCAAGTGATTCATTAAATAATCACATAAAGAATTTGTTCCTTCTAAATTATCTTTGAAATATGCAAATGCTTTGTCAAAATCAAGCTTTATTTTTTCCATACAAGCAGTAAATCTCCTCTATTTCTTTCTTTTAAAATTCATAAAGATAGCTTCAAAACTTTGCCTTGTAATGAATATTTTAGATTGTTAAGATCATGTTAATTCTTTTCATCAGAGGAAGTCAAATGCGCGTCCAATCTGTAAATTCTCATCCCTCAATAGATAACCCTACTCTAAAAGAAACTTATGCAAAACCACAGCGATTTGCTTATCACGATCTTTTAATGAGAGAAAGTCAGTATTCTAAAAAGGAAATAGACCATTTCTTGCAGTTTTCAAAAGGAAACGCTTCCCTGAACCTTTCTCTAGCATTAGACATTCTAGAGAAAAAAAGCGTTGTCAGGTCAGAAGATCATGATCTTTTAGATTACTCTCCTGAAGAAATTAAGCCTATACGCCACATTTTTGATTCTGAAGGACGAGTTGTTCAAGTTATTTCATCGGATGGGACTCTCGATTATAAAACCACCTATGATGAAAATATTACAACTGTAATAAATCAAATTACAGGGGAAGTTCATGTTCAAGAAATGGATGGTCAAGGACACCTTACAAGGGAGGTTTTCCCGTGTGGCCTGGAAATTTCCTGGAAGTTTGATAATGAATTTTTATCAGAAGTTACTCTCCCGGATCAAAGCAAAGTTGTTTATCAATGCACTGATAAGAACCATATAAATATCCAACGCTTGAACCCTAGTGGAAAGGTTCAATACCAGCACGTTTATAAAGTTGAAAATGATAATTGCATTAACGAATCACTGATCGGAAAAGTGGGCTCTTTGCAAAGGCAGTATAATGAAGCGTCTAAAACTCTAACTACCAAATCAGATAGTTTATGCGTTATAGATCAATATGATGAAGATAGAAATCTTATTTCGAGAACTTTTAAAGATCCTTCTGTGAAAGATGAATCAACTACACTGAACTATCCTATTGGAAATTTGCTTATTGGTGAAAACAGGGTACTAGACGATCAAGGAAAGGTGATTCATTACAATGGATTTACATGCTCATACGATGAAAAAGGGCACCTTATAGAGAAAATATCTGCAAATCAAACAACTAGCTATGGATATGATGCCTTTGACAGGCTACTCTCTGTAGAAATGGGTAATAAGAAAATTGAATATACCTATGATCTTTCAGGACGTAGACTATCTAAAACTGTGATAGAAGATGGGGAGGCCCGTAAAGAATTTTATCTTTATCAGGGCGTGAATCAAATCGGTGTTTATAATGAAAATAAAGAGCCTCTTCATCTAAGAGCTTTAGGTGCTCATTTTCACTCTCACTTACCTTTTGCTATCGCCATAGAGTCTCAGGGCAAGGTTTACGCTCCAATTTACAGCTCAAACTTTAATATTTTTCAGTTGATAGATCAAGACTCAAAAGAGGTTATTCATTATGAATCTCTAAGCCCTTTTGGAGAGAACCTTCAAGAACTTATTTTTATTTGTCCTTGGATTTTTGCAACCAAATATTATGATGCGGATACAGGTTTGGTGGATTTTGGAGATCGCCAGTATGATCCTTCCATTAAGCAGTGGACTTCTGCTGACCCAGATTCAAGAGCAACTGGGAACGAGATTTATTCTTATTGTAATAACAATCCTATGAAATTTATTGATCCTAATGGGAATTTCTTTTTTGTTATTCCTCTGACTCAAGGATTATGTGCTGCTGCCGCTGCAATATTAACAGGAATAGGTGCCTTTGCAGCAAAAAAAGGAATTGATCGTTTAAATAAAGAAAATGATAAGATAAAAACAGAAAATCAACACAAGTATCCTCACTATGAAGGCCCTTACCCAGGAAATGATCCAACAGTTCCACCAACTTCAGACTATGAATGGAAAGGGAATGATGTACCCGGATCAGGACAGGGAAGTTGGGTAAATGGAGAAAGACCTGATCATGAAATTCTTTATCCGGACCTAGACCATCCTGTTCATGGCCCTCATTGGGACTATTTTGGGCCCTCTTGCCCTGGAGGAATGAGGATCTATCCAAGTGGGCAATGGGAATATAAAAATGACTGATATAAAGAAATATTCACTAGAATTCAATAGTACAAAAAATTTTGTAATGAATAAAATTGGCGATGTAAATACGCTCTCAAAATACATATGTAAGCTAATTAATTTTGACATAGGACATTTTTATACTTTTTTGCCTAAAACAAAAGATGTTTCTGAAGCCATTGATAGCTTGGAGGGAACTCGAGCTAACTTAACCCCAAAAAAAGTTTTTTATTCTTTTGTGTTGGATACTTTAAATAAAAAAACTAACAAAATCTGTGTATTTGACGATTTTCACGGTAGATATACCTCTAATTATGATGAGGGTCTTTACCTCTCTCATGGAAGACATTTAAGTGATGAGATTTATTATGTCTTTACAAAAAAGAATGCAACATTTGAATCCATTCAAAAAGCCTTCAGATATAATGACCTTATTTGGCATTCCTTAGCGGTAATAACTTCTTGCATAGTCGAAGAAACGGCAGATAAAACACTTTCGGTAAACGATTGCATTAATATTTGTAAAAATGCAGAAATTATTTTAGTTACTGCTTTTGATGCTGAAGGTTATATTATTTGGGAAAAAGATCCTAAAAATATTGTATCCATTTAGGGGACTACTAAAGAATTTGTTCCTTCTAAATTATCTTTGAAATATGCAAATGCTTTGTCAAAATCAAGCTCTTTTCTGGGAATTGAGGGATATGGAAATGAAATTTCCAAACCTAAAAATAAAGTAACGAATGTCTTTATGAAATCACATAGCCACAAGTTAAATACAGCAGAACATCTATGCATGAAAAAAAGGAAAGCCAAAGATAGAATAAAAGATGAGCCAAATGATGTACCTGCTGGAGCTGCAATTGGACTCGTAGAAATTTTTGCTGGAGCTCTACTATGTATCCTCCCTATTCCTGGGGCTAGATTTGTGGGGGGTGGAGCAATCCTTGATGATTTACATAGGCTAGGAAACGCAGGTGAAGATTTAGATAAGACTAATGGGAATAATCCTGGGTGGCCTGAGGGCGTTCCTCGTCCGATTGACAGATCAGAGCCGTCGGAATAATTTCATAAGCCAATAAAAGCAATCAAAAGAGCTAAATCACAAAAGTTAAAGAATACCATTTTTTTAATTTTGAGCCGCTTCTCCAAGATTTTTTTAGCCATTCAATAGCGTCAACTAATCCATAAACAATTATGGGAGAAAGAATCAAAAATAGGGTAAAATTTCTTAACATATGTTTTAACTCAGGAATATATGGCGCTAAGTTCATATTTGTTACTCCGTATTAAGATGTTTTCTATAGAGTACCAAATATTTTCACAAAAAAACATTTAATTTTTTTTGATCTCATTCAACACTCCTCTGGAAATTGATAGAGCCGATGGCTCAGAACAGATGAGTCAGGATTTTATCGAAAACAATTTAAAAGCAATGAAAGAATTTATTAAAAAAAAATCTAGAAGAAAGTAAGTTGAGAGAATAGATTATTTTTAATAGTGGGAAGCAATTTTTGATAATAAACAATACCATAAAGAAGCCTTATTTCTCTCTAACGGTAAGTTTTTAAAGGATCATTACCAGGGTATATTCCTTGTAGCAGAATGGGGATTGAGATGAGATTGGTCGTAGCTGGGGTGTATGGGGAAATTACAATTTTTGATCCAAAGACAAATAAATTTGGAGCCTATACAAAAGAAGGAATCCCAAAAACAATGTTTAAACCAGATCCCTCGATACATAGATACAAAACAAATATAGATTATTTTTATGGGCAATAGCAAAACTAAAAACATTTTTTGTCGAATTTGCGGAAGATTACAGTCAGATCCTCCTTGGGGTGAAGATGGTAAAACTCCTTCCTATGACATTTGTGACTGCTGTGGTGTTGAATTTGGATATCAGGATTGCATAATTGAAGGAATACGAAAATATAGAAAAAAATGGATCGAAAAAGGATGTATTTGGGACTCTCCAGAAAATAAACCTTTAAATTGGTCTTTGGAGGATCAATTGAAAAATATTTCTAATGAATTTTTATAATCGCTGGCTTTTGAGAGACTTGGGGTAGGGGGTATTATGTTGGGAAAAACTAAGATGAATTTAAAAAAAAGAGGATACCCATGCCCTTGTTGTGGGTTTCTAACAAGGTCTGAATCAAGTCATGGAACATTTGAAATTTGCCTTATTTGTAATTGGGAAGATGATAACGTACAATTTAATGATCCTGATTTCAAAGGAGGGGCGAACAAAGTTAGCCTTAATGAAGCTAAGGGTAACTATAAAAAATTCCGCGCCTCCTCCATGAAATATTTGAATGAAGTGCGTTCACCTATGCCTGACGAGATTCCTTAGGATATATCCGCACAATGTCAATCCAGGATAACAAAATGATTGATGAACAATATAGTATGGTCCAAGAATGTGCCGATAAATATTCGGTAAAAGAGAAAGGTAACGGCGATGCTGAAATTTACATCAAAATCCCAAAAAGATTTAAGGATTTGTGGATCGTAAAGCTTTCAGCATCGCCGTGTATAGCTTATATCGTTAGTGGCTATTTTACGCTTACTAGGGATGCATGGCCAGAGAGTGTGAATATAAAAACCATGGCTGTCATTTTGGTTGTGCAAAAAAAAGCTCCTCAAAAAATGAGGAGCTTATTACTAAAAAAAGTTTTTCTAAAAAGAATTAGCTTGCTTTTTCAGCTTTGAATGCAGTGTAAAATGCACATTCATCAGAGTCATCAGTATGCGTAAAGTTCAAAAGAACAGCATACTTATAAATAGCGTTTAAACGGGTGAAATATCCGCTGTTTTTTCCTTCAACTGAATCTTTGTGTAGAAGGGTATAGTTTGCTGATGTAACATCATCATTTTTCAAAAGCTTTTCAACAGCTTCTGCTGCTTTTCTTTTAGCTTTGTCATAAATTGAATAGTGGTGAAAAAATTCAGTGTGCCCTGGGCAAACGAATGGTTTTTCTTCAGTTTTTGCAGAAATAAACGCACTTGTTGTTCGTTCAGTAACTGTTGCTTCAACTGGTGTTTGTGTAGCAATAGATGATGCACTTGTTGTTTGTGTAACAACTGGAGTTTGTGTAGCGATTGGTGTTTGTACAGCAATAGATGCACTTGTAGATGTAACTTCTGTCATAGTATCTCCTATATTTAGAGTTAGGGTTAAAAACAGGGTAATAGTAGGTGAGTCTTTGTTTAATTTTAATAAAAAAATACATTAAATTATTAATTAATATTCATTTTAATTTTTAAATTTACAACTTGTTAAGTAATTTTTTTTTTAAGAAGAAGGAGGGAAGTACA
>JAJACV010000038.1 GCA_022601335.1 Chlamydiota bacterium
CTCTATAGAGGAGCATTCTTTAAATAATATTCAAATAGATCACTGTTTTCTGGATTTAATTTCTTAAGCTGAGCGATTAATTTTTCAACATGCTCTTTCCTGTAGCGTCTTTTGTATAAGGGATGCTTGAAGCGGTAGGGGTGAACGCGGTCTAAATCAATTAAAATGGGCTTACTATTAATAATCATAATATTTCTGAGTGTTAAGTCACCATTTATAATAGAATGATCATCTAAGGTCGTTAGAATTTTCCTGATTTCTAGGAGTGTAAAATCCCAGCTGTCTTGGAATCCAGAATCTGTATCAAAATACTCTTCTGCTGTTAACCCATCGAGATATTCATAGAGTATATAACCTGATTTCCAAAAACGCCCCCATTTGGTTTCTATTAACATCTCTTGTCTTGCTGTGGGGATGCCTATCTGAGATAATAAAAAGGCATGATGCCACGCACGATAAGCCTTGGATCCACGGTAGCTTACTTTTCTAATCCACCTTAGACGAGAAGGTTGCGCGTATTTTTTTGCGACATATTCCTTCCCATTTATTTCCACTAACGCAACTTTTGTTGATTGAGCGCGCTCTTTAAAGACTTTTTTGGTCTTTTGAAAAATGAGATCAGGGTTTTTATTAAATTGTTGATAGGGAAGCTGTATTGTTCTGTTGGAAACAATTAGGTTTCTTTTAAAGTTTTTTTGGACGGTATATTCTTTGTGCTGTTTAAAAAGATTGTTTGTATAGAGCCAGTCTTTGGGGGTAAATTCTAAAAAAAGCTCCAAAATAAATACTATCAAAAGAATCAACAATAAAAAAGAAGAGCGTTGAATTATTTTAGTTTTCATTGGAAATAGATTGGCCCTTATTTAAAGGAGCATGAGGTGAGTCGGGTAGATTAAAAATATTTAAAAATATGAGCTGGGCCTCGCGGCTTACCTCTCCAAACTTTTTAGTTAATCTTGCAAGATGTTGGGTTTTGTATCTTACTTTGTAGTAAGTATGATTAAAACTGTATTGGTGTACGCGATCTAAGTCAATGAGGAAGGGAGTCCCGTTTTGGATAACAATATTATTTAATGAGAGATCTCCATGAATAATATAATGAGAATTTAATTGGTCTATGAGATTTTTTAATTCGTGAATTGTTTTTTCCCACTCCTCTTTAAAGGGTGAATTTTCATTAAAATAGTCAACAGCTAATACACCATCAATAAAATCACTTAAGCAATAACATTCTGTCCATAAGATGCCTATTTTTTTTTCGATGAGGAGTTGAACTTTTGGAGTGGCTATATTTAGGTCATAAAGCGCATTCCCATAATACCAAGACCTAAAAGCCTTTGAGCTTCTAATAGGAACTTGCCAAAGCCAAACTTTAAAAGAAGGAATATTATACTTTTTTGCAATGTAGCGTCTTCCATTAACCTCTACAAGAGCTACTTTTGTTTTATGGCGTCTGTTTTTAAAGAGATGATCTGTTTTTTCAAATAAAAGGTCTGGTTGATCAAAGTACTTTTCCTCAACACATTGAAAGTTCGTATTATCTGCAATAAGAAGTCGTCGAAAGGTTTTTTTATAAGAAAAAGCGCTATTTTTTTTATAGGATCTTGATGTCATAAACCAGTCATGAGGAACGATTTCAGAAAAAAAAGTATAAAAAACAGCAATAATTGAAACGGAAGATATAATCCAAAAATTACTGGATTTAGGGTAAAATTTTTTAAGGCTCATTTAATACTAAACATAGGTTTAATTTTTTAAGACCATCAGGTTATCATAAACTTGAAAAAAGTATCTGAGAATTTTTAGAAATATGGCTTAGTTCATCTTGTATTTTTGATAAATGCTTGCGGTTGAATTTTTTGTTAAAAAAATAGTTGTTAAATGCATATGAATGCATGTCATCCAAATCTAGAAAAAATATGTTATCGTCAATAACAAATAAATTTCTCAACGCTAAATCTCTGTGAACCCATCTCTGCTTATGTAGTATTTTTAAGTGATCCGAAAGTTTTTTCACCGCAGCAAGTTTCTTTTCTAGTCTAATACTATTAGAGCTAAAAAAAGCCTCTAAAGTAGTTCCTTTTTTATACTCAAAAATTAAATAGGTTGATGTCCAAAAAATGCCAATACGCTTTTCAATAAGAGCCAAAGGCTTTGGCGTTAAAAGCCCCTCTTTTGTAAATAGCTGGGCGTAAAAGAAAGAGCGAAATGCTTTAGAAGAGCGGAAGGGGCATTTGGTAACATAGTCATACAAATTTTTAGTATTATAGCGCTTTATAAAGTAGACTGATTCTCCAACGTCTACAATAGAAACAGTCCGTTTTGAATTATTTTTGATCCAGCCTTCTGAATCTTCTAAAAAAGAATCTGGGTCACATATTAAAACTTCTAAATCAGGGGAAAGGTCACTTTTTGAAATGACTAATAACTGTTTAAAGGTTTTTTTAAAAAAAAGATCAGGATTGTTTTTTAGGGGGGCGTGAGGCATGAAAAAGTCATTTGGGTAAATGATTCTATAAACGGAAAAACAGACCCCAAATAAAACAGAAAGTAACAAAAATTTGGTGCTTTTTTTTAGCTTCATTTTAATTGTGTTAGATGCTTTTTAAAGAATTTTTTTCTAAAAAACAGATTATTCAAATGGTATTGATGCAGGTCATCTAAGTCTATGGTGTATGCCTTATTATCGGAGACTAAGATATTTCTCGCTCCATAGTCAGAATGAATGAGTCGATTTTTCTTAAAAATACTTAGTTCATTGTCAATTTGAGTAATTACTGAGGTGGATTGATCCTCTGAGGAGTGCTCAAGATATCCGTCAAGGGCTTCTGAACTTTTAACATACTCAGTTATGACATAGGAGGTAGTCCAAAAAGGACCTACACGCTCTTCAAAGATGAGAATTGGCTTAGGTGTTGAAATGCCAAGTTTTAAAAGAAGATGGCCGTAATGCCAACTGCGAAAAGCCTGTGAAGATCTTATTGGAGCCTTTTGTAGCCAGTTATAAAAATGTTTGATGTTATATCTTTTTAAAACATACGCTTTTCCATTTAAATCAATTTTAACAACGGTTCTGTTTTTATGAACTCTCAACGGACTTTGTTCATGCGCAAAAATAGAGGTAAAATGAGGAAAGAACTGAGAGAATTCATCATAACTTTCGCGATTAATAATGAAACGGTGTCTTAACGTTTTTTTTTCAATATATTTAACGTCATTATGATAGGCCTTTTCATCTAAAAACCAGTCTTTTGGGTAAAGGGAAATCCAACTAGCTGTTTTATAAACCAAAACAGTTGTTAATGCAAAAACTAGAAAAATTTTGAAAATAAAACGATATTTCATAAAATTTAGGAGTGAAAAATAATTATTTTTCTTCAACTTCTAAGTCTAACAAAATGTGAGATTTAATAAATTCATCTTGTTGCTTTTTTGCAACGGATTCAATGCAAATAGCGGGCTCTTTAGGATCTAGGCTTTCTGTATATAGAAAAAAAAGATCTTTCATATCATCGAGTTCGGTGAACGTTAAGTCCTTTTCAAGCGTTTCAGGGATAATTTCAAGTCTTTTATTTTCAATAGAACGGGAAGGCAGTTCGGTAGAAATCAGGAAGGAATAACTAAACAATAAGATTATATAAATAAATAGTTTCATAGCACTCTACTTAGATGTGGACGCCTATCAACCCAAGGAAAAGCCCTTTCATAATAGCCACAAAATCTAAATATATCAGAATCTTGATTTTCTGGGCCAATAATTTGCATACCTATTGGCAAATTTTCACAAGTGAAGCCACAAGGTACAGAAGCCGCGGGTTGGCCTGTCACATTAAATGGATAGAGCAAAAAGGCAAAAAATAAAAATGGATCCTCGCAATACTTTTTCACTTCATTTCTAAAGTTCTTAATAGGAAAAGAAGGCATTACTGATGTGGGAGTCACTAAAAGGTCATATTTTAACATTAACTCTTGCATCTTCTGTCTAAAGACTTCCCTGTAACTGGAGGCTTTTAAAAACTCGTCATGAGAAATTGAGAGTGATTTATTGATTAATGTTGTGATCGATGGGCCGAGTAATGGTTTTGCTAGAACCGGAATTTCATCAGCTAAAAGTGAAAACCTTGCAATAATATAGTTGGACAGTTTTTCTATTTGGTTTTTAAAATCAGGAGGCATTTTTATCTCTTCGATTTTAAATCCAAGCTGTTCTAGTTCTTTGAGACGACTTTCTATAATATGGATCGTTTCTTCATTGCGGATTCCAAAGCCTAAGTCAGGGCTCCATCCAAGTGTGAGTTTTCGAGGATCTTTATCTAGAAGTTTTACAAAGTCAATAGGAGGTTTGCTATTGGGGTCAAGAGCCGTGGGTTGATTCAAAACATTTAACATTATAGCGGCATCCTTTACAGTTCGAGCTATAGGGCCTGTTCTGTGTAAAGGTTTAAAGGTTATCTCATGTTTTGAAATAGCTGGCACACAACCAAATGAAGGCATATAGCCAAATAGGGAGCAAAGGGCACTTGGGAGACGTATGGACCCTGCGGAGTCATTCGCAAGAGCAATCGATGCAAGTCCGGCTGACACACTAGCAGCTGATCCTCCACTAGATCCTCCTGGAGATCGAGATAAGTTCCATGGATTTACTGTCGGATCTATGAGTCTGTTCTGTGTAATGTAGTCCGAGCCAAATTCAGGGACATTTGTTTTTCCGAGAAAAACCGCCCTAGCATTTCTGCAGCGCTCAACAGCCAGAGAGTCGTTATTAGCAACCATTGTTTTACAGACTAAAGAACCGTTTGTTGTGACTACATCTTGGATATCAAGGAGAAGGTCTTTTATAGAAATTGGGATACCAACTAAAGGCTCTGTTCTAAGTGAATCTAAATTTTCATCTATGTACTCTGCTTGACTCAGCGCAAGTTCCTGCAAAATCTCTATATAGGCATTTAGTTGAGGATTAAAATCTTCTATGCGTTTTAAAAATACTTTGGTTACTTCTTTGCAGGAAATTTCATTCCTCAAAATCATTTCTTGTATCTTATATCCCGCAGTATAAACCAATTCTTCTTCTTGCATTGTTTCAAGCTCACCTAAATAAGATTTAATTTAGCTCATAGCGGAATAATTATTTTTCAACACCCTATTTATTTTTGCTTAATTTTTCTTACATAATAACTGTAAGTAATTATTATAAATATTTGTTTTTAAAAAAGGTTATTTTTTAATTATAAAACTTAGGAAATATTTTTTAATTGGATTAAAAGTGACATTAGTTTAAATTTTTTACTGAAATTCATCTCCTTTTTAGCAGGGTTCATCTATGAAGTCTTTTTTTTATGGCTACCTCTTTATTTTAACTTTTTTGCTTTCCTCACTTCAGGCTGAAATTTTAGAAATTAACAACCTTGCAGAAGCGCTGCCCTATGTCGATGAGGATACCTTAGTTGTCCTTGATATTGATGATACGCTTATGGTGCCGGCTCAAATGCTTGGAGGAGATTGTTGGTTTCGATTTAGCTTAAAAGAGTTGCAGGAGTTAGGGCTTTCTTTTGAAGAAGCATTGGCAAAGATTTTACCAGAATATATGTTATTACAACATATCACAGAAGTGCTTCCTGCAGAAATGGAAACAGCTTCTGTGGTGCACCAATTTCAGAAAAAAGGCCATAAAGTAATAGGTCTTACAACAAGAAGTACAGAACTCGCTTATCGCACGATTGAAGAATTAAAAAGTCTCGACATAGATTTAAGTAAAGTGCCTCTGTTTCATGAAGAGACTTATCTTTCAACAGCTTTTCCACTTTGTTATATAGAAGGCATTTTATTTACTCAGTTGAGACATAAAGGACAGGCTTTGAGAGAATTGTGTGATTTTTTAGGCTTTGGTTTGAAAAAAGTTATTTTTATAAACGACAAGCTTAAATATTTAGAGCAACTAGAAGATACCTTTTCAGGAACGGATGTAGATTATATAGGCTTTAGGTATGGAGCTTGTGATCATGATATAGAGGAGTATGATCCAGCTTTAGCAAATATCCAGAAGAAATACTATAACGCTCTTCTTTCGGATGAAGATGCCTCTGCTATTTTAGCTGCTAAACAAAAAGAGGAGAGCATTAAATGAAAACCCTATTTACTTGTTCACTTCTTATACTATCTCTAAGCTTTGGGGCTTTTAACCTTTCTTCTGAAATTTTTGAATGCCAAACTTTAGATGAGGTTGAAAAATATATTGAGGCCGATACCTGGGTTATAGCTGAAATTGATGATATTTTCTTAACCGGCACAACTGTCGCAAGTAGAGTTTCTTTTTTTGATATACTTAAAGACGATCTTCTTAAAGAAGGATATGAACCCGAGCAAATTACCAATAAACTTTATTCTTTGTGGTTTCGAGCTCAACAGTATGCTCAGCTAGAGATTTCTGGATCGGATGTTTCTAGATTTATTGAATTCTTAAATAATGAAAATATTCCTCTTTTTGGTTTAACCTTTAGAGGTCCTAGACTTGCATATAGAACACTTGACCATCTACATGCAAATCAACTCTACTTTCCTTTGGATCAGAAGTATCATAAAAATCACACTTTTGAAGATAATTTGGTACTTTATTTTGAAGGAACGCTGTTTTTGCACCCTCTTTGCAGTAAAGGTGAATATCTATTAAAGCTTTTCTCACATTTACAAGAGACCCCTAAAAAAATAGTCTGTTTGGATCACCAGCTGATAAATCTTGTTCAGATTCAACATATACTAGAGGATAAAGGGATAGAATTTGTAGGTATTTACCTAAATCGACCTAAAGAACCTCTTACAAAGTGGGATGAGCAAGTGGGTAAACTACAACTAGAGTACATGGGAAGAATACTGCCTAATGACTTTGCTGAATATATTGTTCATCATCAGGGGCTAATTAGTGGAATTTAAGGAAGCGCATTCAGTTGCAGAAGTTTTTGATTGTTTAGAAGAAAAAACACTTATTGTACTTGATTTGGATAATACTCTAATTGAATCTTCCACCCACTTTGGCTCTTACCAATGGGCGGCATTTTTGATCAAACAGTGGTTGGCTGAAACAGGAAAAACGCTTAAAGAAGCTTTAAATCGCTTTGTTCCAGTCTGGGAAAAGACTCAATATCAGATTAAAATGCAGCTTGTTGAAGCGAAGTCTCCTCAATGGATAAACCAGCTAAAGGAAGAGGGGCATGTAATTGTTGGATTAACCGGACGCTCATCTTATTTAGTAGACCAAACCATTGCTGAGTTAGATAGAAACCAACTTATTTTTTCCGAACCTTCTTTCAAAGACGCTAACTTTGTCAAAAACTTTGATAAAGCAGCCTATTCAAAAGGAACTCTATTTGTAGGTCCATATGGTCACAAAGGATTTGTGCTCGCGCAATTCATTGAGGAGCTTAAGGACTCTTTTAATAAAATTATATTTGTAGATGACCAAACAAGATATTTAAAGCAGGTCGAAGAAGCTTTAAAACCCACAAAGATTGATTTTCTAGGGGTTCATTTTGTAGCTTTACGAGAAAAAGTAGAGTCTTTTGACTATAGCCTTAGCCTCGAAGAAGAAAAACGCTTAAAATCTCAGTCGGAAAAGGCTCTTAGAGATACCTTTGTTTCTTGAAACCCAAGGGGCAAAATAACTTCTACATATCTTAAGTCGTTGAGGCCTGAAACAAGAGGATGAGCTTTTAGAGAATAGGCATAAGCTCCCTCAACTAATTTGTCGACTTCTGATACACGAGCTACATGTAATCCTTCAGGAAAGACTCCATCGAGTCCTGTTGTTATCAACAGATCTCCCTGTTTTAAAATAGGAATTTCTATTTCTAAAGGCGTTAGAGATTTGCCTGTAACAAGGTCTCTTTGAAGTCCATGGTGATCTCCAAACTCGCAGTTGAATCCTCGGCCAAATAAAATGTGGCTTTTTGAGCGCCAAAGGGGCTCACTTGCTCCGTAAAGCTCCCCTTTTGCCAGGTGCCAATTTTGAGACTCTCGAAGCAAAGAAGTTTTGAGACGATTCAATTCAAATAACAAGCTTTCCTGACTTTGAGTAAGTGGAGAGGACAGAAGGGACTCTACGTGATTTAAAAGATCAGGGTACTGATCCTTGCCTCTAAGAGCACGAACAGAAATGCTTAAATTGGAATTAGTAATCAGCTGAACCCGAGACTGTTTATCACCGACAAAGTCAATAATTCCTACGAGAGCTCCGTCGTATAATACAGGGCTATTAAGAGTGATGATCGTTTTTTCTGAATTGGATGATTTTCCTAAATTTATCCAAAAAAAATCGCTCCATGTGTTTGGATTACGATACAGAATTTTTGCTAGATGGGCATAGGGAGATGAAAGCTGAAAAGGGTGCTCATTGGCTTCCAAAGAGCGTGAAGGGTAATTTTTAGGTAATGGAGCTTGTTTTTTGAAAGGAATCATGTGGCCAAAGGGGAGAACTTGGCGCATAAATTGTGTTCTTAATGCATTTTGTACTCTTCTTGGCACTGCAAACAAAAGCATGACACCCAGAGCTAGTACTAAATAAATTTGGTAATTATTTTTTCGCATTTCAATTTAAAATTTGCTTAATTGCATCGACTACATAGTCTAGGTTCGCCATTGATAACGCGGCGATATTTATACGGCTATTTTCTACAATGTATACCCCAAAATTTTCCCGCAACTTAATGACTTGTTCTTTCGACAAACCCATTAAAGAAAAGAGGCCTTTGTCTTTTTGGATATAGTCATAATTTCTAGAAATGCCGCTAGCTTTAAGTTTCTCAACAAAATGACACCTTAAACTTCTTAACCGTTTTTGCATTTCACTGAGTTCTTCCTCCCAAGAGGCCTTTAATTCACTGGATTGTAGTATTGTTTTTATAATTCGTGAGCCATGAATCCCAGGGCTTGAATAGGCGCCTCTGATAAAGTGTTTCGTATTGTCTCTAAGCTTATCAATAAATTGACCTGTTTTATCAATTCCAAAAAAGGCTCCAACTCTCTCACCATAGAGACCAAAATTTTTGGAAAAAGAATAACACAAAAAATACTGACTAAATTTAGAGCTATAGAGACGAATGGGGTAGGCATCTTCTGTAAAACCATCACCAAATCCTTGGTAGGCACAGTCTAAAATAGGGAATAAGTTTTTTTCAGCAATCAAGTTTGTTATTGCCTCCCACTCTTCTTCATTTGGGTCTCGACCTACAGGATTATGACACCCAACTTGCATTAAAACAGCTGAATTTTCAGGGGCATTTTTTAAAACTTCTAAAATCTCAGTTAATCTTAAAGTTTTCTTTTCCAGATCAAAGTACGGGTATGTTTCTGTTTTAAGTCCAGACATAGAGTAAAGAAGGTAATGGTTCTGCCAAGTTAAATCTGGAAGGTAAATAGTTTGAATTCCCATACTTGTAAGAATATTTCCGGATACTTTTAGAGCAGCTGTACAACCTGCTGTATGAGCACAAAAGTGTGTCTTTGGGTCATATTGTCCATAAATAAGTTTTAAGATTTCTTCTTTAAAAACAATGTCTCCATCAATTGGAAGGTAGCTTTTACTGCGTTTTTCTTCCCAAAGGTAGCGTTCTGCTTCATGGACACTTTGAAATAAAACAACTTCTCCATCCTCAGATTTATAGGCTCCAATACCTAAGTTGACTTTGTTAGGGCGGGTGTCTTCATGAAATAATACGGTAAGCCCCAAAATTGGATCTATTGGTTTATTTTTTAGATTAGATAAATAATTCAAAATGTCCTCAAAATATTTTTTTAAGCAGGGAGTTTACATGTTTTCTGTGTTTTTTTCTATTGAACGTTTCTTTTAGCTAGAAAAATAAAAGGCCACAAGAAAAAATAAATATTATTTTAGTTTATTCTCTAAAGAGCTCTAATTATTTTGTGTATTCTAAATGAGAAACTTGGAATCAATTGATCGTTTGTATAAAATGGAGTTTATTTTTTTTGCGGGGCGTTAGCTCAATTGGTAGAGCGCAACAATGGCATTGTTGAGGTCATCGGTTCGATTCCGTTACGCTCCAAACGTTTTTCTTAACTAATGCTACTATTTTCTAAGTATCGTTCAACTGTATGTACAATTAGCTTAGTTTGATTATCTATTTCTAGATTTACCTTGTCGCCTATTTTTTTCTCTGAAAAAGTCGTTTTTCTCAAAGTTTCAGGAATAAAGTGTACTTCAAAGGTGCCTTTTTCTTTAGCATTTACGACAGTAAGACTGGCTCCATTGATTGCAATGAACCCTTTAGAAATAATATATTTCATCCATTTATCAGGACATTTGAATTCAATAATATAGTTGTTTTCTAAGCGAATAATATGACTGATTTCAGCGGTTCCTTCCACATGACCTGATGTTATATGTCCTCCTATCTCATCTCCTTGTTTAGCAGAACGCTCCACATTAACACGCGAGCCTACTTCAAGTTCACCTAGAGATGTTTTATCAAGAGTCTCTTGCATAGCGTCAAATGTGACTTTGTTTCCCAATATTGAAACAGCGGTAAGGCAGACACCATCGATGGAAATACTTATCCCTAATTCAAAGTTTTCTAAAAGCGATTCAAAAATAATTTCAATCGTATAGAGCCCTGTTTTTTTTTCAATTTTAGATACTTCAAAATTATTTTGTATAATTCCTGTAAACATATATAAATTTAGTGGGAGATAGGTTGTTGTTGTTTCACTTTACTTTTAATGACCTCAAAAAGATTTAGATTTGTCATGCAGTTAAAAATAACTTTTTCGAAGTCATCTTTATTTAGTGAGTCCTCACAAATATCGGCTCTGATTTTTTCTGCGCTATAACACTCTCCAAGACTATTTTTTAAGGCAGAAACAAACTTAACCTCAACGCCAATTTTATGGAGTTCTTTTTCTTTGCCCTTTTCAAAAAGGTCCTTATCAGAAATATATTCTATTGCATTGTTTTTAATATTTAAATAGTTGTGCACCTGCTCTAACGCAAAGATGGTGGGTACAAAATAAGGGGTAATCATGACATTTGATAATGCTAAATTAGGAAACTCGTCTTCTATAGATACAAGAAATTGTCTTAGCAAATAGGCCCTTTCAAAATAGGTGAGGGGATTCTTTTCTACTAAAAAATTTTCAGGTTTTCTATTTTTTGATAGATCCATTTTTTCAAGAGGATATGGATTGACGATTCCAAGCATTAGTAGGTCAGTACTTGATGCATCTCTAAGCATTGTTTTGATCAAGTCGCAATGCCCTCGATGAATGGGCTGCCCTTTTAGAGCTACAAAGCGTTTGATTTTAGTATTTAATCCAGGCATACATTTCATACTCAACATTTACTTGGATGATAATTTATCACTTTTGTAAAAATAATTAAAGATATGAAAATAATAAAGATAAAAAAGACTCTTCCCATTCACATATTCTCTAAATTCATTTTTAAACTTTTATTTTCTTGAATTATTTTGTGGTTAGTAACAAAATTTTAGTTAAAGTAGGAGTTATACATGAGTTTAATAGTAAACGTGTTAAAAACAGCAGGTACGACAATTACCGCCACAGGGGGTATTAGTGTACTTCACTGTTATGCACAATCTTTGCAAGTGGCTTCCGAGCATCGAGGTTCTTTTTCGACAAGACTTAAAGATTTTTGTGGGGCTCTTCGTTCATTCAGTTTTTTAGAAAATCCAGAGCAGGGAAGATTGCATATTAGACTGGTTTTAAACCTTTCTTCTGAAAAATGTGCAGAGCAATCTAGATTAGAGCCGCTGACCTCAGCTTTTGTATTACAGAAACTAGAGCAAAATCCTGTGTTTAGAATATCTAATTCTCATAAAGATCCCATTTATTGTGGTTCTGTGAATAACTTGCAGTGTCCCGTGGCTAGGAAGCAGTTATTACAACGTGAATATGTAGCTTGTAGTGAGAATTCATTTGAAACAGATATTGTTATTACAGGTACCAAAAGTGAAGAGGTGGCATACGCGGCTCTAGATTCAATGGGAATAGAGTAATTAAGCTAAACTTTTTTCGTGTAATCTTTTAGCAAAAAAATTGTCAATGGCGTCTTGAACTTCTTGTGTTGATCCAAATAGGGACTGGCATTTAGGCAAGCTATTAATAAATATTTTTCCGTAGCTCTTTGTTAAAAGCCTTGAGTCTAAGCAAAGAATGCAGCCAAAATCTTGATGATTACGAATTAATCTACCAAAACCTTGTTTAAATTTAACGATAGCTTTAGGGATAGAATAATCCATGAATGGATTAAGCCCCTGGCTTTCTATTTGCTTACATTTTGCTTGAAATATGGGCTCAGTTGGGACTGGGAATGGAAGCTTAGTTAGAATTACTTGTCTTAAGTGAAACCCTGGGACATCGATTCCTTCCCAAAATGTATCCGTACCAAATAGTACTGTATTTTCATTTTCCTTAAAAATATCTAGCAAGACCGAGCGATTTTCATCCCCTTGTTTTAGGGGTAGAAGTTTTAGTTCTAGCAAAATAGGAAGGAGCCTCTCATAGCAGTCTTTTAACATTTTAAAAGAGGTAAACAATACAAAAGCACCTCCTTTACTTGAACGAAGAGCCTGTTCAATGAGTTTACAAATAACCTCTAAGTAATAGGGAGATTGAGGATATGGAATATCTTTAGGGATAGCTAAGAGAACTTGTTTCTCATAGTTAAAAGGAGAAGGTAGTATTTTTTCTATAAAATCATCAGGTTTAAAGGAGTCTTTTGAAAGCCCAAGCTGATGTTTTACAAAATCAAAGCGATTAGAGTGATTCAAAGTAGCGCTGCAAAGTACTGCTGATGAAAGTGGATAAAAGAGCTTTTCTGATAAAATATCAGCAATATTGAGGTGAATGATAGAGAGTTGAATCCCCATATGTCCTTTTCTTGAGTTCCAGTCGATAACATAGAGCTTTTCAGTGCTAGGGGCAGCATTAAAATAATCGGTTAGTATTGTGGCACTTTTTTCTAAAAAAGAGGCGCAAGCTTTTATATCTATCAGCAAATTTTCGATACTTTTGACTAAATCTTTTTTGAGAGCCTCTAATTCCTTGTATAGAAGATCTAAACTTGTGGAAAAAGATGTAAGTTGAGCAATTAACAGAATAAAATCGTCCTTAACTTTCAGCCACTCATCTTGTAGTAGCATTTCTTCGGTTAGCTGCATTTTTTGCTGTACTGGAGTGTTTGAAGAAGATGGGTATGCTTGAAATAAAAAATCATCGAAACTTAAGAAAGCCTCCGTTAAAGCAACTTCTACCTGCTTTTTTTCAGAAAAAATTTCAAAAGAAATACGGTCCCATATCTTAGGGCGTAATTCATCTTGAAAAGAGGATAGCTTTTGTTTTAAACGTTGTAGTTTTCCTGCTGAATTTTTATCAGAAGTTAAATCATTGAGCTTGCGTAGGATGAGTTGAGAAGAAGTGTATTGTGCTAAAGCACTAGTGGCAATGTCCTCTAGGGTATGCGCTTCATCAAGGATCAGATGGTCGTAATCTAAAAGAATTCCAGACTTGGAGTCTTCTAAGTCTTTGGATTGAAGATCAACCATAAGAAGGTGGTGATTCGCAATCAATAGTTTTGCATCCTTAATTTTTTTTCGTGCTTTAAAAAAGAAGCACTCTTTGTAGTGGGGGCACTTTATAAAGGAGCAGGCCTCAGACTCGCAGTGAAGGCGATCCCAACCTAAATTTTTAGGTGCTTTTTTAAGGTCTGAAGAAGATCCATCTACGGTGTCTTGCGCCCATTTTTCGACAGCTTGTAAATCTTCTCTTTCAGAAATATTTAGAGAAGAGGCGTGATCCAAAAGGTCATAAAGTTTTCGAAGACATAAATAATTGCCCATTCCTTTTACGAGGGCTACCTCAACTTCCAGCCCTAAAGCTTCAAGAAGAAAGGGGATATCCTTTTGCATCAGTTGTTCTTGCAGAGTGATTGTATGGGTAGAAATAACGGTGCGTTCTCCAAGCTCAAGGCTTGAGTAAAGAGCTGGTAAAAGATAAGCTAAACTTTTACCGACACCTGTTCCAGCTTCAATAAGTGCAAATTTTTGTTCGTTGTAGGCAGTAATAACAGAAGAGAGCATTTCTAATTGCTCTGCGCGTTCTTCGAAGCGGTTTAAATGTTTACTGAGGGGGCTTTTTACTTTTAATAGATCCGATATTTTTTTGGGATCTAAAACCATCAGTCAGTCTCAAGTAAGTCTAAGAAGGCTTGGAGCTGCTTAGAGCGGATTGGGTGACGCATTTTACGAAGGGCCTTAGCCTCAATTTGTCGAATACGCTCTCTTGTGACGTTGAACTCTATGCCGACTTCTTCCAAAGTTTTAGGCTTACCATCAGATAATCCAAAACGTTGGATCAAGACCGTTTTTTCTCGGTCTGTTAATGTTTCTAGAACTTCATTCATTTTATCTTTTAAAATGGAATAGCCCGTGGCTTCTGCAGGCGACTCTACACCTGTATCCTCAATGAAATCACCAAATTGACTGTCTCCGCCATCTCCGACTTCTGCTTGAAGAGAGATAGGGTGTTGAGCGATTTTGTAAATTTCACGTACACGCTCAGCTGTAATACCTACTTCTTCAGCAAGTTCTTCTGGAGTGGGCTCTCGTCCGGTTTCCATCATCAACTTTTTAGCGGCACGAAGAACTTTGTTAATGGTTTCGATCATATGAACAGGAATTCGAATGGTTCTTGCTTGATCTGCTATCGCTCGTGTAACGGCTTGCCTAATCCACCATGTAGCATAGGTAGAGAATTTGTAACCTCGTCTGTATTCAAACTTTTCTACAGCTTTCATTAATCCCATATTTCCTTCCTGAATCAGATCGAGGAAAGATAGGCCGCGGTTCGTATATTTTTTAGCAATGGATATAACTAGACGAAGGTTGGACTCAACCATCTCTCGCTTTGCTTCTTGGCTTTTATCCATCCATCTCTGAAGCATTCGGACATCTTTTTTGAACTCATCAATATTTCTGCCGGCAGCTAACTCATTTTTCAAAAGTTTACGTTTTGTAGCCTGGAGCTTCAGCGCTGCAAATTTGTTTTTATCTGCTCTTTGAGATAAGTCACGTACTTCTCTCTCTAAAGTTAAGAAGCGATCGTATGCTCGCATGATGACTTCACCGAAGTCTTCGGTAATATTATAGCGAAAATGAAACTGTCTAAGATAAGCTTGGGTGCGAATACGGTTTTTTTCAATTTGATTAATAAGCTTAATTTTATCAGTTTTGTTTAAGTTCGTTTTTCTAAGCTCAATAAACAGTTTTTCGAGGTCATGGTCTTCTTCTGCAAGAAGTTCGCAAAGCTTAGGTAGTTTTTGCAAAAAAACTTGCTTATCTGGAATCTCTTTTTCAGTAATACATTTATCAAATCGTTCTTTTACGTGAATCAAATAGTGGCCAATGGAAATACCTTCACGAGTAGAGTATCTAAAGCGCATAATAATGCGCTGAATTTGCATTTGTGCTTTTTCAATACGCTTAGAGATTTCAACTTCTTCTTCACGAGTCAGAAGAGGTACAGATCCCATTTCTTTAAGATACATTCGTACAGGGTCATCTGGAGTGCCGCTTTCCCCTCTCTTAGCGAGCCCTTCAATTTCCTTAGCTTCTTTTTTACGCTCTTTTTGTCTCTCTACTTCAGATTGATTTAAAATCTGAATATCCATGCCGCTTAGGAAAATGAGCATTTGGTCAATTTGTTCAGGAGAGTCAAAAGACATAGGAAGGGTCTCATTGATCTCTTCATAGGTGATAAAACCTTGCTCTTTAGCAACACCAATAATTTCTTCAATTTTTTGCTGATGCTGACGGCTAAAAGACTGTTCTAAATCACTGCTTTTGGGCATAATATTACTGTAGGGTTGAAAATTAGGTGGAAGGTGTTACAAATCAGAAACTACCACGAACTTTCATAAAATTTTAAATGAGGCCGGGAATTTTGTCCACTAAAGTCTGGTCAGATTAATCTTTCTTCCATTTAATAGCACCTTTTTTTCAAAAAAACACTATTTAAAAAAATAGTTGCCCTTTTTCAATTGGGACCAAAGTTCAGGACTGGCATGATGAGGCCAGTTTTTCCAATTT
The DNA here is from genome assembly GCA_022601335.1 of Chlamydiota bacterium. Classification (GTDB taxonomy): domain Bacteria; phylum Chlamydiota; class Chlamydiia; order Chlamydiales; family JAAZZY01; genus JAJACV01. Next base: position 16,110 of record JAJACV010000038.1, read on the forward strand.
TTGCGATAGTTTTTTAGATCGGCATCCCCGTTAGGGAGAATATGCAACAGCTTTTCATCAGAAAGCCGTTCTGGAAATCGTATTCCATGGAGGTGGTCAATTTCATGCTGGACCACATGGGCAGGATAGCCCTCATAGCGCTTCTGAAAGACTTCCCCTTTGAGGTTTAACGCTTGTACAACAACTTCGTTTGAGCGCTCCACTAAGCCGTTAAACTGGTTAGGGACAGAGTAGCAGCCTTGGGGGATACTTTTTTTTGTAGAAGATTCCCAAAGGATCTCCGGATTAATTAAAACTTCAAACTCAGCCGCAGCCCTTCTTTTGGATTGGCTATCAATAATAATAATTTGTTTCATCACACCTACTTGAGGTGCTGCTATCCCAACAAGTCTAGCTTTTTTTTTAGTAAGTTGAGGGTCAGCTTCAAAGCCAGATAAAACTAGCATTTCGTGTATAAGTGTTTTAATTTCAATTGATTTAAGTTCTTCTAGGGAGACTTTTTTAGCTTTCTGGTTAAGCCTGGGGTCGGAGCTAGGAATAAATTGCAGAGCTATTGAATAAGAGCTATTTCCTATACACATCAAACATACCCCTAATAGAATACTTTTTTTTTTAAATAAATTGAGCATAAATAAACTAAAAATTTCAATACTAGACTGTAAAAGTCATTTGATCTCCCTTTTTATGGAGATATTTTGAGCGCAAGCTCTCAAAGTCTAAGTTGGTTTTTTGTGGGTTATTTAGCTTTAAAAAGCCTTTTCGTACGCTAAAAAACAAACTATTAATCTCTTCGATTGTTAAGCCTTTAATCCATCCCATTTCAATACCCAGTTTACATAAACTCAATTGTGATAAAGCCTCATTTAGCAGAAGTTTAGAAGAGTGCCTTAATATACCAAATGCTTTTCCGACTTTATCTTTTAACAGGACTTCTTGATTGGTAGTTAAGTGTTCACGCAGTGTTTTTTCAGCTAGAGAAAATTCTAAAGTGACCCGCCTAATGTTTTTGAGAAGAGTTTCTTCTGAAACACCTAAAGTCTGTCTATTTGAGATAAACATGAGATCTCCTAAAATTAGATCAAAAGATCCTCCAAAGGGCTCAATATTAAGGAAGTTTCTGTTGGTACTTTGGAGTTTATTTTGTAATTCACCTAAGTGAATAAGAGCGGGTAAATGAAGCAAAGTTTTGATGACCAAGCCCGTTCCACAAAGGTTTTGATTTGAAGTTGCAAATCCAAATTTTTGAGAATAGGCAAATTCAAAATTTTCAGATAAATGGCATTCAAGTTTTAACAGCTCTGTCCAAGTTTCTTCTAAGTTTTCACTGGTATCCAATCGGTGAAAATGAAGGTGATCTTCAAAGTTGATAGTCGTGTAGGAGTCTCCAGAAGGTTCTATAATAAAAGTCTCAGCGCCATGATATTGTGAGAAGCTCTTTTGTGAGAAAAAATATTCATAGAGAAGCTGCTTTTCATCAGGAGTTAATTGATTTGCCTGGAAACTCACAGCTTTATTAACAAGAGGGCATGAGAGAAGAACTTGTGTCATCATTTCTGAGAGCTTTTCAGAAAGGCCTATTTCTAAATTATTTGGGAAAAAATGATTTTTGAGATTTCTATGTAGCTCAAAATGAGTGAGCATCCAAATAGAATTTGCATTCAAAAACCACGGTTTCTTTTTAAAGAAGGGGAGTTCTAATAGTTTAACCATTATTTTTCTGTTTCTTTTTTAGCTCTTTAATTTGATCTCTAATAGAGGCTGCTTGCTCGAAATCTTCTCGATGGATCAGTTCATTCAAAGTTTCATTTAAAGCAAATATTTTTACTGAGGCATCAAATTCTTTAAATTCGCCAGGTTTATGCCCCAAATGAAGTGGTCCTTGTAAATCAATGCCCATTTGTATTTTGTGCTCTTCTTTGAGGCTATTTGCCAAATAAATCTCAAAGACACTGTAACATTCTACACAGCCTAAAAATCCACCTCGTTGAATGTCAAGTAGAGAGACTCCGCAGGTTCCGCAAGTGAGGTTAGTTAAGACCTCATCAGAATTGACTACTTTAGGTTTAGATAAAAACTCATTAAGAAAGGGGCATGTTGAGCACATATAATACTCATTAACCACTGTATCAGCAACTTCAGTATATTTTGTGGTTAACTGTTTTTTACATGAGCCGCAATCTAAGGGTCTTTCTTGGTTCTTCTTTAATTCCATATCTATCGAACTTTAGAAGAAGTAAATAATAATTCCAAGAGTGAAATGTGAGATTGTCATTTTTCACGATAAATAACCCAACTATTTATTGAGTCGTCACGGTTTAGGAAGGAGGCCAAAATAGTGCAACCTCCCTCTCTTAGCTTAAAAGTAATTGTTCTTGACAAGTTGGGTTCAATTTATTACGAAAAAAATAGGCACAGTTAATAAATTAGGGTTGCAGTGTGGAAAAATTTAGAAAAACGTCCATTCGATCAAAAAGAAAAAATGCTCAGTCTTCAATAGTGGGAGATCTCGTTGAATCAGGGGCTATTATTTTTACTAAAACCCAAGTTGATCTGCAAACGATTCGTCGAGGAGATGCGTTTTGGAGGTTGCTAATACGTATGGTCCAATGGTTTAGGTGGTTTCGTATAAAAGGGGACCCCTCAACAATTACCCATGTAGATGGATGGGATGGAAAACTAGCGTTTGGGTCAGATCTTTGTGACCCTGATGGGGGAGGGCTCAATCGACATGTCCTGCCTATTGTTCCTCATTGCTTTATGAGTAGTGATGGAGCCACTAAGAAGCTTGTCCTTAAAGATGGTACCGTTGAGGTAATCAACAAGAAAAAGCACAGCCAAATCATAAGAATAGAAGATTTATCAACTTGTGATTTCGAAATTATTCAATTACCTGAAAAACTGAGGAATGACTTTTTAATTTATCAGCAAAAATTTAGAAATGATGATGTTAAATATAGCTTGAAGAAAGCCGCTAAAACAGTTGTTACAAACGCTAAATTTTGCTTAGAAGCTAAAAAGTCTGCTGTAGCTGATGGTATTTATGTTTATCTACAACAACCCTTTAGGAGCAGACAGGGAGCAGTTCATCAAGTTTGTTGTTCAACATTTTTAGCAAAGATTTTGATGGCTATTGAGCACAAACAACGTATTGAGGAATTTATTGATTGTCGAGAGTTTGAACTTCACTCAATCTGGAAGCGAAATTTTTATCACCTCAGGCGAGCCTTTTGTGAACAGAATAAGTACCACAGAGAATTGATTGATCTTGAAAAGTATTTTGATACAAAATGGGGGCATCTAGATGGCAGTCGTGAAAGTAAAGGACAGCTAATTGAGCTTTGCCTCGACTTTTCTGAACAACGCAGCTTTTTAGTTCGAAGGATTAGGAGATTGAGTAGTGGTATTGCTCATAGAATTTATAGAATGGCCGATACTCTAGTGGATTCTGATCTTTATGATAAGTATTTTGATAATGCAGAAATGCCAATTTTATTCAAGATGCACCCCGACAGAGTAACACCTGCTAAATTATATTACTACTTAATGGAAATACTAGAAAGAAATGAGCCTTGAAGGATTTGAACCTTCGACCCTCTCATTAAAAGTGAGATGCTCTAACCAGCTGAGCTAAAGGCTCATTCTAGTATTTTTATATTGACCCCAAGGGGATTCGAACCCCTGTTATCGGAATGAAAATCCGGTGTCCTAGACCTGGCTAGACGATGGGGCCAAAATTTGGCCTATAAAGGGGAGTTATATTGCCAGAATCTCTTTTTCTTTGCACGAAATAATTTCATCTATTTCTTTGCAAAAACGATCTGTCAATTTTTGGATGTCATTTTCACCCTTTTTGACTTGATCTTCCGGCATTTCTCCATCACTTTTAAGCTTTTTCAAAGTGTCGTTCCCGTCTCGCCTAGAATTTCTAATGCTTACTTTAGCATCTTCCCCTTTTTTCTTAGCAAGTTTTACCATATTTTGACGCATACCCTGATCCATTTGGGGAATATTTAAGCGGATTAAGTTGCCATCAACAATGGGATTAATATTTAAATTTGCAGTTTCAATGCTTTTTCTAATAGCCCCTAAGTTTTGGCTATCAAATGGAGTCACTAAAAGTTGCCTAGCCTCAGGAGTTGTAATTGTTGCCAATTCTTTGAGGTTCATTTGTGTTCCATAAGCTTCAACGCGTACGCTATTTAACATCTGAGGATCAGCTCGACCCGTACGGATATGTTTTAATTCTTCATGTAAATGGTCTTTTGTTTGAACCATACTTTTTTCAGTTTGTCTTACGATATCCATATTTTTAATCTCCATAAACAACTGTTCCACATTTTTTTCTCTGAACGACTTTTGATAAATTATCTTTCTGATACATGTCAAAAACCACTATTGGAAGCTCATTTTCTCTGCATAAACTAATAGCTGTGGCATCCATCACCTTCAAATTTTTCTCTAAAGCTTCTAAATAGGTTAATGAGTCAAACTTTGTAGCTTTAGAGTCTATTTTAGGATCTGCTGAGTAGACACCGTCAACCTTTGTCGCCTTTAAAAGAGCATCGGCTTCAATCTCACACGCTCTTAAGCTCGCAGCCGTATCAGTAGAAAAATAAGGGTGGCCTGTGCCTCCTACAAATATAACAATTGTTTTACTATTAAGGTAGTCGAGCGTTTTTTCTAAAGAATACTCTTCAACTAAAGAGCCGACAGGAAAAGCACTTAAAACAGCACATGGACATCCCAAATTGATGAAGGCTTGTTGAAGAACTAATCCGTTGAGAAGTGTTGCCATCATCCCTACAGAATCAGCTTTAGCTCTTGGAATATTCATTTCTTTAATAAGAGAGCGTCCGCGAAAAAGATTTCCAGCGCCAATCACAAGCCCTATTTCAACGCCTTTGTCGTGCACGTCTTTAATAGATTGGGCTATTTTTTTGCAGGCATCACTCTCGATCCCCGAATGATTTCCTTCTTTAACTAAGGATTCCCCTGATAGCTTTACTAAAACTCTTTTAAAAGAAGCTGTTGAAGACATAAAAAGAGTCTCTATTTAGTTGCCAATTTGCCAACGAATAAATTTAGATACCTTAAGACCTTTTTGTTGAGCTGCAACAAACTGCTCAACAGACATCTTAGAGTCTTTGATAAACTTTTGTTTAGTAAGGCAGACTTGATCATAGAATGAATCTATTTTACCACTTAAAATCTTATCAATGATGTGCTCAGGTTTTCCTTTCATCTGGGCTTTAGCAATTTCTTTTTCATGCTCAACAACAGATGCAGGAATTTCTTCAGGATTTAAGTACTCAGGAGCTTCAGCAGCCACATGCATAGCGACATCTTTAGCTAGTGACTCTTGATTGGCACCTGCTAATTCAACACAGGTTACAATTTTTCCTTGCATATGTGAATAGACGCCATAAGAATGATCTTTCATTTTGTCTATAATGAGCAGCTTTTTAATAACAATGTTTTCACCTAGAACTTGCACAATCGTAGCTCTATATTCATCGATAGTCATCCCGTCGCCTTTTGAATATTTCTGAGCAAGAAAAGAATCTGTAGTTTCTGGCTTTGAGAGTAGAGCTTCTTCTACCATATTTTTAAGATAATCTTTGAATTTATCATTTTTAGCAACAAAGTCAGTTTCTGAATTGATAGCGAGTAGGGCAATGTGAGATTTATTCTCAGCGAAAGAGATAAGCCCTTCATTTGCTTCGCGGCCTTCTTTTTTCACAGCTGATGCCATACCTGCTTTTCTCAAGTTATCAATCGCTAGGTTAATGTCTCCTGAGGATTCTTCTAGTGCTTTTTTGCACTTGCTCATCCCCACACCTGTGCGTTCTCTTAACTCTTTTACTTTTTGTGCCGTTATCATCCTTCGTCTCCTGACTGATCGGGTTCTTTATTTGCTTTTACTTCTGGAACTTCAACGCTTTGTGGCTTTACGATGCCAAGCTCTTTTTTCATTTCAGTAATAGCAGTTGCTAAAGATTGAATAATTAGTTTTACGCACTTTAAAGCATCATCATTACATGCAATGACATAATCTACCAAGTCTGGATCACAGTTTGTGTCCACTAAAGCCATAATTGGAATCCCTAGCTTACGCGCTTCTGCAATGGCTATTTGCTCTCTACTTGGGTCGACAACGATCACTAACCCAGGCAATTTTCTCATAGTACGGATTCCAGATAGGTTACTATTCAGCTTTTCTTGCGTTTTAGAAAGCATAGAAAATTCTTTCTTAGTCATTCTTTCTGCGTCAGTGACCAGTTTTTTTTCTACTAAATCAAGTCTTTTGACAGACTCACGGATTGTCTTCAGGTTAGTCAACATACCGCCCAGCCATCTTTCACAGATGTAAAACTCGTTACATTCTTCAGCAGACTCTTTAATGACCGCTTTCGCCTGTTTTTTAGTTCCTACGAATAGGATAGATTTTTTGGCAGCAACTACCTTTCGAACAACCTCAGCGGCACTGCGAATTTGTTGCAGAGTCTTAGCTAAGTCAATAATGTAGAGCCCATTTCTCTCTTCGAAAATGAACCGCTTCATCTTTGGGTTCCAACGATGTTTTTGATGCCCAAAATGAGCACCTGATTCTAATAGTGATTTAATAGTTACTTCTGACAAAGCTCGCATCCTTATATCTAAATTTGTTTAAAAAAATTTATAGCGCCTGATCAGAATCGAACTGACATATGTAGCTTGGAAGGCTACTGTTCTACCATTGAACTACAGGCGCGCCATAAAATTAACGGAAAGGATAGAAAAAAAACGATTTACTGACAAGAATTTTGACTTAATTCATGATATTAAATTAAAAATGACAAGATTTTTATTAATTATTAATCTCAAATCAAGTTATTTTCTGATTTTTATACCCCATATGGTACATGGCCCTATTAAAAAGAAGTCGTTATACTCAAAGGCTAAAAAAAAGTTTACCTATTCCAGCGAAGGCTAATCAAGTCTTAAACCTTTTTTTCTTTCTATTTTTGCTCATTTCCATTCGACTATGGCAACTTTGTGTTGTTCAACACGACGCTATTACAGAAGAAACTTTAAAACCCAGACAAAAAATTTTTATAGAGCAGGCTAAGAGAGGAGGAATATATGATCGCTTTGGCAAACCCTTAGCAGGGAATAAAATTCAATATAATGTAGGTGTTTTTTATGCGCCTATTCGACAGATTCCCTCTGTAAAATGGACGCGTGTGAGCCGGGGTAAAAGAGTGAAAAGCTATCCTCGAAGAGAATATATCCAAAAATTATCAAACTTGCTCGCTCAAGAACTGAGCCTGGATCCAGAAAGAGTAGAAGATCTAATACATTCTAAAGCCTCTATTTTATCTGACTCACCTTTTATACTAAGCGAAGAAGTAAGTGAAACGCAGTATTATCGCCTTAAAATGTTAGAAAATCACTGGCCTGGCATCTATTCAGGTCTTTCTTCCAAGCGCTATTATCCACAGGGCAAAGTCGCCAGCCATCTTTTGGGTTACATGGGAGCGATTAATCGAAATGAATTTGATACGGTAGGAAGAGAGAGAAGAAGCTTAAATAATTTTTTAAATCAGTGGGAACAAGGCTATTTTCCTTCTTTGCCCCGAGGAATGGAAAGTGTTCATCACGTCAGAGCCAGATTAAAGGAGGTTACAGAGAGAAGTTACTCAATTTATGATTGGGTCGGAAAAATGGGATTGGAATCTCATTTTGATGAATCTCTAAGAGGATTTTATGGACAGAAGGTCTTTTATGCAGATGCAAAGGGAAACTTTTTAAGGCCGCTTTCAAGTTCTCATGATTCGTTATCAGGTAAAAGGCTTACTTTAACACTTTCAGCCGAACTCCAGGAATATGCCGAGCAATTACTTATAGATAACGAACAGGTTAGAGAAGGAAGAAGTATTAATATTGATCCAACAAATGGATCTTACATTTACCAAAAACAACCCTGGATAAAAGGGGGAGCTATTGTTGTGATGGATCCCAATACAGGGGAGATCCTAGCGTTGGCCTCTTGTCCAAGGTATGATCCTAATGATTTTATTTTGACAGGGGATGCCCCTCAAAAAGAAAAGAAAATTTTAAACATTTCTAAATGGCTTGAAAATGAAAAGTTTATTGCAACTCTTTGGAACCAAAAACAAAACCTTACTAAAGAAACATTTAGTCGGCGTCTACAGAAAGTGGAGCAAAGCGAATATAAGCTTACTTGGGAAAGATATTTGAGTTTTGTTCTACCAAAAGAATGTCCGTTGAGAACACAGATAGAATCAATAACAGGAATAGATCAAGCGATAGAGCTTCAAAGAGCTTTTGAGTTTATCTTATGCCTCTCTGGACAAGAAAATGCTTGGAACTTACTCAAGGTGCTTTATGCATCTGATCATCACAAGCCCTATCCATCAGGGGCTCTTTCAAGAAAGGCAAAAGAGACGATCGAGCAAAGCTTGAATGAAAATGCAGAGATCATTGCTCCCTATAAAAAAATCTTAGACCAGTATTTTAAAAATTTATCACATAATTATGATAAACTTTTATTGGTAGATTTATGCAGATTAAGTGTGGATGAAAGGCGGTTTCCTGGAGAACTTATTCCTTTTGTTGAGCAAATTTCAATTGCTGCACATAGAGATTTAGAGGGCGCTTACTTTTGTGTTGAACAGACTTTAAAAAAGATGGTTCAAGAGCTTTACCGTGACCTGCACTTTAAAAAATGGAGAGAGGAAAATCAAAAGAACTTTCTTAAGCAGAAAAGAAAAGAGGAGAAAGCGCTTAGAAAATACCCGCATCCTTACCTAGATTATTTAGATGCAGAAGAAAAGAGACAAAGAACTCTTTTTTGGGAAGAGCACAAAGAATCTTTTTTTCAATCTTTTCTAACAGGAAAAATTTCCCTCTCTGAAGATGCTACATTAATCCCTTACCTTAATCACTTTGCTCTTTGGGCAAATGAAATTGAGAATGGAGCTCATCAAGCGGTGGCTTGGAGAGGGGCATACGAGAAAATATCCAAGCTTTTTAAGAATTGGCCTGATGATATTGCAACCTATTATTTAAGAACATTCCGTCCCTATGAAGAACTTGACCGTCAACTGCTCGGTCAGTACAGAGGAGTTTATCCTTTTAAAAAAGCTCTTGAAAAAGATTTGGCGCGTAGTTTTTATCCTAGACATGGCTACAGCTATGCTAGATCTTATGCCTTTGCACAATCCACGCCTCAGGGCTCACTGTTTAAATTAGTGACGGCTTATGAAGCGCTTCGGCAACAAGTGCGTGACAGTCCTCATTCCTCCTCTTCTATTCTCTGTCCTTTAAAAATGGTAGATGATTTGCATTTAAGCAAAGGCCCGTCCAAAGGTTGGAACGTCGGATTTAGTACGAGTGGGCAGCCAATCCCTCAGATTTATAAGGGGGGGCGCATGCCTAGAAGCCACCGAAGAGGTATCGGAAAGTTGGATTTAATACAGGCTTTGGCAATCTCGAGTAATTCTTACTTTGCTCTTTTGGCATCAGATGTCATTAAACATCCCGATGATTTAAATATGGCGGCTCGGTGGCTGTCATATGGATCTAAAACGGGATTAGAAATTCCTGGAGAAATTGCAGGGAGTCTTCCTAGGGACCTCCTTTATAATAGGACAGGTCTTTACTCATACGCAATTGGTCAGCATACATTGGTTGTGACTCCCATTCAAACAGCGGTGATGCTTTCTGCTTTTGCAAATGGAGGGAGCGTTTTTAGGCCACAACTGGTTCGTTCTATTGAAGGTATTTCGCTCTCTTCAGATGAAGATGCTATTTTGTCAAAAAAAGATTTTGTTTTTAAGGATTATCTTTCTCTTTTAGGGATTGATTTTCCACTTTTTCTTGCTAAGGAGCGAGGAGAGTGTAGAGAGGAAAAAGTTTTTAACCGCAATGTGGTTCGTGAAATAGATTTTCCTAAGCAGGTTCGAGACACGTTGTTTACAGGAATGTATCGAACGGTTCATGGAGAAAATGCCACAGCGAGTCCTAATAGAGTCTCCAGCTTTAGATCTTATCATCCTTTTTATCAAGATTATCAATCTCTCAAACACCAAATTATTGGAAAAACCTCTTCTGCTGAAGTTCGTGAAATTATTGATTTTGATCTCTACAAGGGAGTCAACACTTATAAGCATGTGTGGTTTGGTGGCATTGTTTTTGATGAAGATGTGAGTGAAGCACACTGGAAGAGGCCAGAGCTTGTTGTGATTGTCTATCTTAGATATGGAGACTTTGGTAGAGAGGCGGCCCCTCTGGTCGCAGCCATAACAAAAAAATGGCGCGCTTTGAAGCGTAAATATGAATTGGATTCATCAGGAGTCGAATTTAATTTAATTGAAAAATAATTAAGCTCTATGACAGATAGAAAAATAACTTTGAACAGGGTTAAATTAATGAAACAACTTAGATCTATTTCTTTTCTTTTAATCTCTTTTTTTTGTTTTACGGGGTGCAATTCTAGTCAGGGTTTAGCTCCGCCGAATATTATCAATGCTGTCATTTCTTTTGATGATACTAAAATTGCTGCAAAAGAAGATGAAATGTATTTGGATGTTAACGTGATATACAGATTCACTAAAGAGGGTGATTATGTAAATAGTCTCCACGGAAAAGTGATTGATCGGGGTAGCTATAGTTACCGTAAACTCTCCAACCCAAATCAAGGGTCAATTATGTTTACTTACATGCTTAACAATCAAAATTATATTTATGAACAAACTCTGTTTTTTGGAACGCTTACAACAGGGACTTGGAAATTAACTCGCACGACAGATCCCAATATTAAAGGTGAAGAAGAGGGTACATTCAAAGTCATTTCTCTTCCCTCTAAATCCTCATAAAATTGTGAAAAATGCTATCGCAGTTGGCACTTTTTATTAAAAAATGCCAACTGCGATAGCATAAAGCAAAAGTATTCAGCATTAAATTTTTCTTAATAGGTTAATATTAAGGTGTTTAAGTGTTTTACTTGAATAATGCCATCGCAAATGGCATTATCTGATAAAAAATGTGAAATATGGCTAACCCATGAATTATATTCCCAGATTAATGACTCTTCCAAAAGGAAGCTTTTTTTTGTTTGGACCAAGAGGCACAGGAAAGTCAACGTGGCTTTCTAATTTATTTCCAAAGGCTTTGAAAATAGATTTGCTAGATCAAGAATTAGGAAGAAAACTTTTAGCAAGGCCTGAGCGTCTCATAGAATTTACGAACTCGCTTCAATCAGGAGAGGTTTGTATCGTTGACGAAATTCAGCGTGTTCCAGATCTTATCCCTGTTATCCATTCACTTATTGAACAGAAAAAAGGTATTCAATTTATTTTAACGGGTAGCAGCTCTAGAAAATTAAGAAGAACCTTAGGCGATTTATTAGGCGGTAGGGCTCTTCTCAGACGTATGCATCCCTTCATGGCTTGTGAATTGAAAAATAATTTTTCTATTTCAGAGGCATTAAAGTATGGATTAATTCCAATGATTTGGCAATCATCTGATCGAGAAGAAAGAGTTAAAGGATATGTATCGACTTATCTTAGAGAAGAAGTGCAGGCAGAAGGATTAGTTAGGCAGATAGCCGATTTTGCTCGTTTTATGGAGGTAGCTTCGTTTTCACATGGAAGTTTGTGGGTAAGTACGCACATAGCTCGTGAGTCGCAGGTGAAAAGACAAACAGTCGATAACTACTTAAAAATTCTTGAAGATTTACTTATTGCTTTTACCTTGCCAGTTTTTACAAGGCGAGCAAAAAGATCACTCATCAGTCACTGTAAATTTTATTACTTTGATGTAGGTGTTTTTAGAGGCTTGCGTCCAAGAGGGCCTTTAGATAAGGAAGCTGAACTAGAAGGACCTGCACTTGAGGGACTGGTAGCTCAACATCTTCAATCGTGGGTAAGCTCTCAAAGAGAAGATCATAAGTTGTACTTTTGGAGAACGTCAACAAAAATTGAAGTTGATTTTGTAGTCTATGGTTCTAGAGGTTTTTGGGCTTTGGAAGTAAAAAGAGGAAGTAATGTATCCAAAGCTGATTTGAAAGGACTCCAGGCTTTTAAAACTGAATACCCGGAAGCTACGTGCCTTTTGCTCTATGGAGGGAAGGAGGAGTGTTCAATTGAAGGAATTCGGTGTATCTCTGTGGAACAATTTATTAAAAAAATGCATCCTCAAGAGAGTTTAGATTCGTCTCTATGAGCTTGGAATGGGAAAGGTTTTAAATAAGTCATACATTTTTCTAAACCATAGAAGAGCCTCTTTTTCCATATTCATCATAATGAAATTGAAACCAATAAAGAGCAAAATTAATCCCAAAAGTGATTTGAGAGGCATTCCTAAGAAAGCAATTTGCACTTGTGGTGCAAGTCTGTTTGCGATTCCTAAAAATATGTCTGCCATGAGCATAGCAATTAATGAAGGTGCTGCAAATCGAATGGCTAAGGAAAAAAGAGTAGACATCAGCCCAATAGCGGTTTTCCAAAAGATATTCATATTGAAAGAAAGAGGACTTATAAACGTTTCAATAGGGATTCTTTGAAATGAAACTAAAAGAGTTTCGAAAAATAAATGTATTCCACCAATCATAAAAAAAGAGACAATTAGCAATTGATTGAGAAGCGTTCCAATGGGAGACGTTTGCGTTGTCATCGTGGGATCCGTGACCATTAAACTCGAGGAGCCTCGTTGGTGATCAATTATAGCACCCGCTGAGGTAGCTACATTAAAGGGAATCATACCGAGAAGTCCAATCATAAAGCCAATAGTAAGCTCTTTAAGAGAGAGAGGAATAATTTGAAATCCAATCGCGAGACTTTCTGCGTTCATTGGAGCTAAATAAGGAACCAAAAAGAGAGTTAAAAACAGGGATAGACCCATTTTCATGGGAGCTGGCAAAAGACGCCCTCCCATAAAAGGAACCATAATAATAATCGGAATAATTCTCAAAAACACAAGCAGCATTAAAGCCACTAAATTTCCAATAGGTAGGTTCGTAAATAGATTGGAATAACTAAAGTTCTCCATCAAAATTTCCAATTGGGAAAGTTAAAGAGAATATGCCTTGCAAATTGTATGATTTGTGACCCGAGCCATCCTCCCATGTACATAATAGTAAAAATAACAGCGATTAATTTCACAGTGAAAGAAAGCGTTTGTTCCTGGATTTGTGTGGCAGCCTGTATGATGGCAACTAAAATACCAAAAGTCATACTGATTAAAATAGGGGGAGCTGACAGTAGTAAGATCAGGTAGAGACCTTGGTATGCGAGCTGACTAATTTGAGACTGTAACACCAACTTCTCCTTAGTGGAAGGTTAAAACAAGGCCTTGTATCAATACGGTCCATCCATCCACCATTACTAGAAGCAATAGTTTTAAAGGGAGCGAAATAGTCAGAGGTGATAACATCATCATCCCCATTGCAAGCAAAATATTTGAAGTCACAAGATCTATGACGAAAAAGGGAAGGTAAATTAACACACCTATGGCAAAAGCATCCCTCAATTGTGAGGTAATATAGGCAGGAATAAGTACTATAAAGTCAGTGCGATTTAGATCGGCTTTGAATTGTTTAGGAAAAATTCGGTAGGCCATTTGGTAAAAGCGCGTTAAAGACTCATTAGAGGTGTTTCTCTTTAAAAAACCTCTCAAAGGTTCCTTTGTTTGGTTGATAGCTCCAATAACATATTTAGCCGTATCAGATGAAATAAGTTTATTAGGCGCGTTTTGTTCGATATAGGTTTTGGCAGAATCGTACATCGACAATCCTGTTGGAAACATCACATAGATTGTTAGAAGCAGGGCAATTCCATTCACAATTTGGTTAGGAGGGGCTTGTTGGACTCCTAGGGCATTTCTCAAAAGAGAAATAACGACCACAATTTTTAAGTATGAGGTAAGCATCATCACAACCCATGGAAGAACAGCAAGTCCTGCTAAAACCGCAATCTGAAGCGCAATGGGAGGAGCGCCTTTTGAAATTAAAGACTGTTGAAGGGTGCTTTGTGGGAAAGTAAGATTTTCTGTATTTGCTGGGCCTGGACTTTGAGTTTTTCCTGAAGATTGTTGAGCCCATGCCGGAGCCCCCCAAAGAAGGGTGCTGAAGAACAGAATGAAGAAAATTTTGTTTTTTAAATACATCACTTTTTCTTATGGATGAGTTCATCTAATGCTTTTTCAAGTGTATCCCAAAGCTTTTCAGCTCTAGCATCAATAATACCAGCCTCTGTCTCTATAATCACGCCACCTGCGTGGATATCATCACGAGCCTCTATATGGAAACTATCAATTTTATCAAAACCTTTTTTGAGTTCCTCTCGTTGAGTTTCCAAATGAATTAAATCATTTTTATTTGCGTAGATTGTAATTTTTCGATGAGAAGAAACAGCGCGTAAATTTTTCATTACAATATCAGCAATGGTGTTTGAGTTTTGTGAGAGTTCACGCCCTACCACTTTTTTAGCTGTAGCCATCACAATTTGAACAAGAAATTTTTGCAGATCATTTTTAGCATGATCCGCGCAGTGTTCAAGGTGTTTGATTTGCTCACTCCACTTGTTCAATCCTTCATTAAAACCTTTTTTCTTGGCATTTTCGAAGAAAATTTCTCCGTCTTCCTGAATTTTCTTTTTTAATTCGTCTCCCTCTTTCTTTATAAGATCTTGGAGAGCTTTGGTTTCAATAAGTTCAGAGAATTCATTTTCAGGAATTCTTTTGACTCCGGGCGCTAACTTGACTGTTTTCCCTGAAATAAGAGTTAAAAATTTCACTCGATAACCTCCATCATCTCGCTTGTGTCTAATAGTTGCTTGTTGAAAAAGGGGGTATAGGGATTAGGCATAAAGCGCCTAGATTTAATCAACAATTCTTGTCCGCGCCCCTTATCTAAAATATGTGCAATATGCCAAATTAAAGAAGAGTGGTCTAAAACGAGTCCTCTTGCGAAGCGCTCGATCCCTCGTTTTTCAAGAAAATGTGCAAACGATTTTTTATCTTTTAGAACCTTTGCGAGGTCCCTAGTACTTGATGCTTTAGGTTCTGAGGTGCGCTGAGCCAATTTAAATGTTTTTTTATGCTTACGAGCTAGCAATTTCTCTATTTGATTGATCGTTTGTTTAGCTACAATTTTTTTAGAGAGGTTAGCGATCTCCAATACTCCTAAATGCTGAATAAGCTCTACTAACTGTATTTTAGAAAACTTGAGAAATTTTTTACTTTTAGAATCTGGCAAAAAGCAAGTGGGAAGTACGTTGCATAGTCCAATGTCCTTCAATAAGCGCTCCAAAAAACAGTTTTTTAGAAAGGAGGATTGTTTTTGATTCGGTGTAATTAGAATCTTGTGCTTTTCAAGTCCAACAACTTGGTCTTTCGAAAAAAGTTCAAAGCATTCTGAAAGCGACTCTTTAGGAAACGTTTCAAGAGATGAAATATACCATGAATAATGAATGCGTTTAAAGATCGTGATTAGATCATCTAGACATAAATTTAGCGGAGATTTAATCGGTTGAATTTTGGACAGAGAAGTGCGTTCATGCTCGTCAAAAAATTTGAAATATTCTTCAAAATCATTGGGATGAAAATGAGTCAGTAGGCGATGGAGAGTTTCTCGTTCGATTTCTAACATTAGATCCTTTTGTTACTCCTTTCATTGGAAAGCATTATTGGTTTGAGCTGTCTTCATCGTCTGTAGGTGATTCAGGCGGAATTTCTTCTGTTATTTGTAGAGGTGCAGCTATGGGGTGTGTAGATATAAAGTGCTTAAGCTGTTCTTTGTTCTTGAAAAAGTTTTGAAACTTCCAAAGAGTCCAACCTAAGGCAACGGAGATAATAATCATGAAAAGGCAAAAGATAAATAATATGGTTCTAAAAGCTGAAGCGGACTGTTCAGAGACAATAATATTCCAAATTTTTATATATTCTTGATTTCCCCAGGGAGTTGCCGGCGTTTTAGGCTCAAAAGCATCAGCGCTAATATCTGTAAAGCGTGCGCGATCTGTAACAACAGTCACATCCTCATATTGTAAATTTAACACACTGCCTGCGATGTATCTTCTAATTTTCTGTGTAAGCAGGTTATTTGGGTCACTTAAAATGCCGTCGTGTTTTACAAATACGGATGCTCTGGGTAGTTCTGTTTGTTGATCAGGATTGAAGTTGTCAACTTCAGGAAAAGCAATTTGTACTTCTGCAGCTAAGACGCCATCAATCATCTCAATAGTACTTGCTAGTTGCTCATTGAGTCCTTCATTGTAGCGAATCTGCTCTTCTTTATCCGTTTTCATCATTCCTTGTTGAGGGAATATATCTAAAAGACTCACGCCCGCTTTTCTCGGGAGGCCAATACGGTTTAAAATAGCTAAAGCTTCTATACTGCGACTAGAGTCTACGAATATATCCCACATACTTTCGGCTGTTTCAGTAGCGCCGCCAGATGTTTTTACAGGCTCTTTTTTCGAGTTAATTCCACGGCTTTCAAGTAAAACAATTATTTGATTGGCGCTTCTCTCGTTGACATTTGTTAAAATTGCCTGTTGATTCCCACAACTTGTTAAAACAAAAACAAGAAATGCTGAGAAGAGAACCATAGATGTTTTTTTTATCCAAGAAAATGCCATGCTTACTCACATAATTTTTTTAAAAATTATCCTATAGCACAGTATTTTTTTATTAATAAAGCGAATTAAAGTTCTTTAGAGCTGTTTTTTAAAATAAATAATTCACACCCTCTTGATTGCGTTGCTCAAAATCTAATTATAAGATATACTCCAGAGTAATCATATATGAATTAGAAGGTCTACCCGTGGTTTTAGTTTTTGCTCTTTATGCTCTTTTTGCTAGCGTTTTTACGATAGGGAAAGTTTCTCTCTCTCACGCGCAACCCTTTTTCATCATTGGATCCAGGATGGCTGTAGCGGGTGTTCTGATGGTAGCCTATCAATTGTATAAAGATAAGAAAGCCTTTAAATTTCACCCCTCAGGCTGGTTTAACATAGCTTTATTTGCTATTCTTGGAATTTATGTTACAAACGCCTGTGAGTTTTGGGGGCTACAGTTTTTAACCTCTTCTAAAACATGTTTTCTCTACAGTGCGACTCCCTTTATTAGTGCCGTATTATCTTATTTTATTCTTAAAGAGACGATGTCAAAAAAGAAGTGGTGGGGACTTGGTATTGGATTTTTAGGCTTACTTCCTATCCTTTTATCTCAAGGAGCAGGGGAAATTTCTTCAGGGAAGTTTTTTGTGTTTTCTTGGCCTGAAATTGCCTTATTAGTAGCCACGACAGCTTCAGCTCTTGGTTGGATACTCTTGAGGCAGACGGTTACACATAAAAAAATCAATCTTTTTGTTGCTAATGGATTAGGGATGCTCATTGGTGGTATTGTGACGCTTGGACACTCTTATTCTGTTGAAAACTGGAATCCAGTGCCTATTTTTAACCTGTGGCCTTTTGTCATAACTGCCTTTGCCCTTTTAATAATCTCGAATTTATTAGCCTACAATCTTTATGGATTTCTTCTCAAACGCTACTCAGCTACGTTTATGGCGTTTGCAGGATTTTCGACACCGTTTTTTGCAGCTATTTTTGGTTGGGTGTTCTTAAAAGAATCCGTTCCTCTTCCTCTGTGGGGAGGGCTTGGACTTTTATTTGCAGGTCTTATTCTGTTTCACCAAGAAGAGATCAAGTCTAAAGGATTTGCAGTTCGTGTTGAAAGCAAAGCTCAATAGGATCTAATCAAAGAGTTGTTCAATAGGTGTTTTTAGAAAGGTGTCTATTTTTATCCCTCCAACTCCAACTAAAAGAATTTTTTTGGGTTTAAAAGCTTGCTGAAAAGCAGTAAGAGCTGTGAGTTTTCCTGTATAAAGAGCGCTTTTTACTTTGATTGCAACGAGGCTATCTCCCCGTTTAAGAATAAAATCTACTTCTTGATTTTTTTCACGCCAATAAAAGACTTTAATTTGGGTTCCAAGAGATTCATTCACTAAATGAGCTCCTATAGCGGACTCTACAATTCTCCCCCAAAATTCATGATCTGTTTGTGCTTCTTTGTATGATTTTCCACTTAAAGCGGTCATCAAAGCAGTATTATAAACTTGAAATTTAGGACTAGATCCTTTGACCCTAATATCTTGGTTTGCAAATTTTTGAATACCTCCCAAAAGGCCAGTACCTGAAAGTAATTCTAAATAGTGAGCAAGGGTTGTTGTATTTCCCGCATCTTGCAATTGGCCAATCATCTTTTGAAAAGAAAGAATTTGAGAAGAGTATTGACATCCTAGCTGAAAGAGTCGCCTTAATAAAATAGGTTTATTAACCTGAGTCATCAGTAAAATATCTCGGGAAATGGTTGTTTCTATTAAAGAGTCATTAATATAGTTCGCCCATCTTGGGAACTCTTTAGTGTTTGCTAAGGAAGCAGGTCCAGGGTAGCCTCCAAAAAAAATAAATTCGTTAAGAGACCAGTTAAAGGCATCTTGCATTTCTAGGAAAGACCAGTGAGTTACTCGTAAAATTTCAAATCGACCTGCTAAACTTTCTGTGAGTCCTTTTTGAACAAGCCAAGGAGAGGACCCTAAAATAACAACTTTCAAATCTAACTTATTTTTGGTGTCTTCATCCCATAGTTTTTTAATAAGTGATGACTATTGTGGAATTTTTTGTACTTCGTCAATTATTAAGAGAGATTTTTTAAATTTTTTTGTCTCTAAACGAGCTATTTGCCATTGTGCTTCAATCCAAGGCAGATCCTCAAGAGTAGCTGTATCTGCCGAAATAAAGTGTGTAGAAAGGGAAAAGCTGTAGAGCTAGAGTTGTCTTACCGACTTGTCTTGGGCCTAGTAGTACTTGGATAAATTTCCGAGATTCACTTACCCGGGTATGCAATTTTTTGTAAATGGGTCTAATATAAGTCATTTTTTTACTCAGTGTATTGAGCAATTTTACTCAATTTAATGAGTAAAATAAATTTATTTTACAACCAGCTAATGGTAAGTTTCTTACATCACATTAAACGCTTTTAATGAGCTGCCATTTTTGAGTATCGTATTTTCAAAAAGCTGTAAAATAGTTATTTTCTGTGAACCTGAGGCTTCAACTAAAATCAATGCTATGAGTTTAGTCGCAAGTATTTAAAATTTTGCTGAAAAAAGGAGCTTTTAACTCTCTATATAAAGCGCCGTCTTCATTAATGCTTTGAGCAATGGTTTCTTTTAGTTCAGCGTACTCTTGCATGGCTTCAGGATGGGCACATAAATAGTCTCTAAAGGCAAGAAAATTTTTCCATTCTACACTGCCAGGGAAGGTGATATGCAAATGATATCTTCTTATTTTTTCGCTAGAATCAGATAAATCAATGCGAAAAAATAACCTTTCTGAAGAGCTATGTACTTCACGAAAAATATAACCCAATTTTTCAAGTATAGAGGGCATTTTTTTGAAATCATGTTTTGATACAGCTATAGCTATATCAATAATCCCTTTGCCTCCGAGACCAGGAATAGCCGTACTTCCTACATGTTCGATAGTCAGAAGAGTCTCTTGCAAAGCGTCCACAAGCCTATTTTTTTCATTTAAAAATAGTTTGGGAAATTCTTGCGAATAAGGCTTAAATACATATTTTTCTTTCATAATTTTATTTCGATTTAAAAAATAACTTAATCTTTTTAAGATAAATAGTATTTTACTATATGGATTTATTGAATAAAAATGAACTTTCTTGTTGTATTAACTTATGCTATAATGGAATGAGAAAGAATAAAACAAAGCCAGGAATTCAAAAAATGTCACTCAGTCTTGATAATTTTCACGCTAAATGTAACAGCTATCCACAAATGACACATGTTTTTGAGGATTGCCTTAAAATTGCTACAAGAAGCTGGCCTGAGTGTACTTGGGGAGATATTACTTGGTTTTTGAAGGATCCCGATAACAGCTTGCATCTTAAAAACTTTGTATGTGAGCAGCTATTTTCAAGCAAGTACTTACCTGTTGTGTATGGCTATATGTTTCCAGACACAGAAGAAGACCCTGCTTTTGATTCTTTATATAGCAATTTTTTCCAGAAAACAAATTCGATTTCAGGAAAAACTGCATTTGATACCCTCGAGCGGAAAAATCTCTCATTGGGGAATCAGAAAATAACTCAAATACTAGCTCGAATAACCTCTAAGAAATTCAACATGACATTCTTGAATCTCGCGACACGTACTCAAATGATGTTTTACCGGGATCGAAAAATGGTCCATTGGAATAATGTCGCAGCAGATAAATTGATACCCTACAGTGACTTAGATCATATAGACAGCGACGGATGCTCAAGTTTAGCTTATGCTTGTGGAGGAAGAGAAAGTGAGGCTTCTTTAAAAATGGTTAAGCAGCTGCTCAAAGCTGGAGCAAACATGTATGTTGGAAGTGTTCCTGCGTGGGTCAGGAGCGTTATATATAGGAATCTTGAAACATTTAAGTTATTGGTAAATCAAGGTCTTGATCTAGAATCTAAGTCTTCAGAAGGACATACTCCTCTAATATTTTCGGCGCAAATCATCGATCCTTTTTTCTTGAAATTTTTGTTATCTAAGGGTGCTGAAGTTGACGCCCAAAACTCAAAAGGTTCTACAGCGCTCTTAGAAGCAGCTAGCTCTGGTTTAATCGATTATGTAAAATTATTAATCAAAGCAGGAGCAAATACGGAACGTGTGGATCATGAAGGAAACATCCTGGTATCTTTGGCTCAAAGAAGCAAAGAAGCAAAAATGAAAAATTGCTGAGTTATCTAAATCTCACACACACCTACTATCAGCCAATTTCAGTTCAGGCAACAACACAGTCTAAAAATAAAGATGAACTGTAGATAATTGCTGGATCAGGCCTTTGTGGCTATATCAAATACCTGTACTTCCTACATGCTCAAAAGCTATAAGAGTCTCTGCAAAGCGTCCACAAGCCTATTTTTTTCATTTAAAAATAGCTTAGGAAATTCTTGCGAATAAGGCTTAAATACATATTTTTCTTTCTTAACTTTATTAAGGATGTTCATTTCAATTTAAAACAGAGCTTAATAGTTTTTAAGTCAAATAGTGGTTTCGTACATGGCTCTATTGAATAAAAATAAATTTGCCTATTACATTGCCTTGACTCATAATATAACGGTATAGCAAAAAAACAAAGCGAGGAGTTCAAAAAATGTCACTGAGTCTTGATAATTTTAACGCTAAATATAATAGCTATCCGCAAATGGTACATGTTTTTGAGGATTGCCTTAAAATTTCTACAAGAAGCTGGTCTGAATGGTTTTTAGAAATTATGACTTTCGATAACAGCCTGTATCTTAAAAAAGATGTATGCGAACAGCTGTTTTCAAACAAGAATTCAGCTTTTAATTCTGTATATAGCAATTTTTTCCAAAAAACAAATTTGATTTCAGGAGAAACTGCATTTAATACCCTCGAGCGGAAAAAACTCTCATTGGGGAATCAGAAGATAACTCAAATACTAGCTCGAATAACCTCTAAAGATCACAACAGGACATTCCTGAATCTCGCGACACATACTCAAATGATGATTTACCCGCAGCCAAAAATGGCCCACTGGAATTATGTAGCAGCAGAGAAATTGATACCCTACAGTGATTTAGATCACACGGAGAGCAGTGGTTGGTCAAGTTTATCTTATGCTTGTGGAGGAAGAGAAAGTGAGGCTTCTTTGAAAATGGTTAAGCAGCTGCTCAAAGCTGGAGCAAACATGTATGTTGGAAGTCCTCCTGCATGGATCGCGAGCATTCTATTTGGTAATCTTGAAACATTTAAGTTATTAGTAGATCAAGGCCTTGATCTAGAATCTACGAATTCAGATGGATCTACTCCTCTGATATTGTCGGCGGATCAAATCCATCCTTTTTTATTGGAATTTTTGTTATCTAAGGGTGCTGAAGTTGAAGCCCAAAATTTAGAGGGTTCTACAGCGCTTTTAAAAGCAGCTCGCTATGGTTTAGTAGATAATGTAAAAGCATTAATCAAAGCGGGAGCAAATACAGAACATGTGGATCATAAAGGAAACACCCTGCTATCTTTCGCTCAAAGAAGCAAAAATGAAAAATTGCTGAGTTACCTAAATCTCAGACACACCCACTATCAGCCAGATAAGCCAATTGCAGTTCAGGAAACAATACAGAAGAGCCATGCGTCTTCCACTAAAACAATACAGTCTAAAAATAAAGATGAACTGTAGATAATTGCTGGATCAGGCCTTTGTGGCTATATCAAATACCTATACTTCCGATTCAACTAGAAAGGATATTTGATTCTTGTCAAAGTAAGTGAAGTAACAGCTTAAGATCTCTTCTTTAATTGAGAAGAAGCATATTGGAAGTCTGGTGCAAGCATTACAGGGATGTTTTTCTCAAGTTCTAAGAAAGCTTTTATGTCTTTAGCGTCTTTTAAACCGAGACATCCCAGAATAAGCTGAACAGATAAATTAAAATTGCCAAGTGCTTGAAAGCCTTGCAAAAGCTTGAGAGCACTTTTTGCAAAGTCTTCATTTTCATCGAAACTCATCAAGGCAATCGCCGCTTTTTCATTGTCTAAGGTAAAAGGGGTGTTGTTGAGGACTTTTAGTAGGAAATCTAATGCCTCTTGACCAATTTCTTTAAGCGCTAAAATAGCGGTCTCTTCATAAATAAAATTTTCTTGTTTCATACTTTCAAAAAGAGGAATAATTGCTTTTGAGGATTTCATTTGTCCTAAGCATGTAGCAACATGGAGGGGAGTTCTTCCGTAACCTGGGTAGATAGGATCAAAAAACTCTTCCGTATTTAAAAGCTCTACAAGATAAGATAAGGCCTTCTCTTGTTTTGCTAAAGAGGCAATAATATCCTTAGGCACTTCTTCTTCAGTTAAGATTAAGTCTACAAGTAGTGTGGGAATAGAATTAGGATCTTTTGATATAGAAGATATTTTTTGCAAAGCATCATACATCTTTTTAGCCGTCTTTACTTTTTCTAGTTCTTGAGCAGAGAGGGATAAAGGAGCTAGATCTTGGCCAATACTTTTTTCAAAAGAAGCTAATTTGTTAATTTCTTCTAGTTCAATATCAGGTTGAACCCCGACACCTTCTTCAAGATAGTATTCACGCATAAAACTAAATTTTCCACCAAAGTGGGTGTTTCGGTGCATCAACATCTCATTGGCATTTTGATCGGATAGAAGAAAAGAATGCTCAGAGAGCTCTAGGCTCTCTTTAGAGAACTCTTCAGGAGCCTCTTCTAATTGATCATTAATTTGCTCTAATAGGTCTCTAAATGAAGACATCTTTAATGGTTCTCCTCAAATTTTCTTTGAACTAGATCAGCATTATAACTCGAGCGTACAAAAGGTCCGCAGTACATCGATTTAATGCCTAGATCTTGTCCAAATTGGGTATAATGATTGAATTGATCGGGGGTAATAAAAGCTTTCACACGTAACTTCTTTCGGTTAGGCTGTAAATACTGCCCAATGGTTACAATGTCGCATCCAGCTTGCTTGAGGTCTCTTAGAGTCTCTTCGACTTGACTATCGACTTCACCAAGACCCACCATAATGCCAGATTTAACCCATACATGGGGCGCTTTTGATTTGACATAACTAAGAACTTCCAAAGTACGGTCATAAGTTGCTTTATGTCTCACTCTCGGAGTCCAATCTCTAACCGTTTCAATATTGTGGTTGAAGATTTTAGGCTGGGCTTCAATGATGGTATCTAATGCTGCTTTGTTGCCTTCAAAATCAGAGGTTAATACTTCAACCGTAGCATCGGGGAGATTCTTTTTTATAGCTCGGATAATTTTAGCTAGATGGCTCGCTCCTCCATCCTCTAAGTCGTCTCTTGCAACCATGGTAATCACAATATGCTTCAATCCTAATCTTTTAGAAGCTTCAGCTATTTTTTCAGGCTCCTTAGGATCTAATGGGGGAGGATTTTTTAGGTGGTCAATATCACAAAAACCGCAGTTTCTTGTGCAATCTTTACCCATCGCTAAAAAGGTAGCTGTTTTTTTTGAAAAACATTCTAATAAATTAGGACACTTGGCTTCCTCACAGACTGTAGGTAGCTGTCCTTTTTTTAAAATATCATGTGTTTTAGAAAGCAAACTGCCTTGAGGAAGAGGGCGGTGTAGCCAAGATGGAAAGCGCCCGGGGCCGACAGCTCCATCAGAGAGGTTAGCTTCTGGATTGGGTGGCAAAATATTTTGCCTCACTTTAGGCCTTATATTGAAAGAATCCTTTGAGGTCATTTTTTCCTCTTAGGTGGAAAGTGAATAGGCGAATCATTTGCTATTAAGGCGGCTTCTAACCAGGCTTCTGCAACGGTCGGATGTGCGTGAATGGTATCTGCTAAATCATCGACAGTTAGTTCGCAGCGAATGGCCAGAGTAAGAGGAGCTATGAGAGCCGATGCTTCATGTCCAATGACCTGAGCTCCAATAATCAAACCCGATTTACTTTCTGATACAATTTGTACAAATCCTTCTGTTTCTAAGGAAGCTTGAGATTTGCCCAAAGCCATAAAAGGGTATTTACTTACCTTAACATCGTACTTTTGTTCAGCAGCTTCATGAGGCAGCAAACCTACAGTGGCAATTTCAGGGTTAGTGAACACAACGGCGGGTACGGCATTGTAGTGCATGCGGTGTGGAATTCCAAGGGCATTGTTAGCTGCGGTAATTCCTTGATGAGAAGCTACGTGAGCGAGCATCCATTTGCCAGTGATATCACCAATTGCATAGATGCCAGGTACATTGGTTTGTAAGCGATCGTCTACAGGAATCATCCCTTTATCCGTAATGACCCCAGCTTGTTCTAAGCCAATTTTATCTGTATTGAGTGTACGTCCTACGGCTACTAAAGCCATTTCTGCGTGGACTGGAGGGCTGTCTTTCAGTTTGACAAGGACTCCTTCCTTTGTTTTATCTATTCCCTCAACAAAAACATTGGTATGTATTTGGATGCCTTTTTTCTCAAAAACTTGCGTCAGTGATTTTGATAAATCAGGGCCTTGGAGTGGGATAATAGAAGGCATTGCTTCTATAATGTGAATTTCAACACCATAATCGGCAAAACAAGAAGCAAACTCACAACCAATATATCCACCACCAATAATAGCCAAGCTTTTGGGGAGTTTTTTAAGAGCTAAAATAGAAGTAGAAGAAAGGATTTTTTCGTGATCAAATGGAAAGGCTTGGATATCTTTTGGCTCAGACCCTGTGGCTATGATAATTTTTGTGCCGTGAATTTCAACATTATCTTCTCCCATTATTTTAATGGTGTTGGGAGTTGAAAATTTACCAAATCCTTTAAAAATCTTAATCTGATTCGCTTCTATTAAACCTGTTAAGCTTTTTCGAATGCCGCTGACTACATTGTCTTTTCTCTCAACCATTCGAGGAAAGTTTACTTTTGGTTGAGATACTTCAATGCCGTACTGATCTGCTTGTTTAATTTTATGAATCAGTTGGGCATTAGCCAAAAGTGTTTTGGAAGGAATACAACCCCTATTTAAACAAGTCCCTCCCATCTCTTTGGCTTCTACTAAAGCGACTGTTGCATTGAGTTGAGCCGCTCTAATTGCTGCCACGTAACCACCGGGACCGCCCCCTAAAACAATAACATCAAATTTTTGCATGAAATACCTTTTGTCTAGTTCAGTGCCTGAAAATTCCTCTATAAGAGATCTGTCTCTGATGATCAAGAATTCAGTTTATATTTCGAGAGTAAGTATACCAAAATAAAGAAAAAATTACAAGATGTATGAAGTTTTATAAAACAAAAAACAGTTTATGTTTTATATTTTATTTATTTTTTTAATTTTTAATTAATTATGTATTAAAATTATTTACAATTATTTATTTGTTTCCAAAATAAGCCTTTATAATACGTTAATATTCGGTATGTAATCTTACTCACAATCAATGACAAAGGAGTCTGAAATGAGTTTTTTTAATGTTTTTTCACCAAGCACACATGGATCTGATACATACACTGCAACAGGGTATGGTGGAACGCATCGAAGGGAGGAAAACACAACAAATACTTCTACAGGATATGGTGGAACGCGTCGGCGAGAAGAAAATGTTACTAGCAATAGAGTGTCCTCAAGGCCTTGCAATGCACCACCTTCTTGCACTACAGAGAGAATTTATACAGTGATAAGAGATGAGCGTCCTCGTTATTTTGAAAATTATTATAGTAGGCCTTCGTATTCAAGAAGCTATTATAGCCCAAACCATGTTCACTATTCCAAGGAGCTTACTTTTTCTGAAGTTGTAGTATCAATGATGGTTCTAGCTATTATTGTAACTTTGTCTTCATAGCAGGAAAAGGAGAGTAGATAATTTGTTTTAAAATAAATAGTTTACATTATTTTAAGCATCTTTTATTCCTCATAACTTCTTTATATATAAAAGAGAAGAGCTGGTTTGAAAGGAAAGAGAATTCTAAAAAAGAAATATTGGGGAGCTGTTTGTAAACGAACATTTTTATTTCTCATTATTTTTTTCTCAGGATTTTCGGTTTCAGGCTTTTATTACCACCATCAATCAAAATCAACTTTAAGTATTAGTGGTTTTCCCTATCTTAAGCAAAAAGGGTACTCTCTTGTTTATGATGGAAGAGCCAAAGTGCCTCTTTGGACACATGAACATCTCACGAAAAAAAACCTTGAGAAACAAGCTGGGCGCAAAGGGATGCATTTTTATGAAAATCCCAAGATTTATCCTCTACATAGGAGTACTTTAAGTGATTACTATCACTCTGGGTATGATCGAGGACACATGGTTCCAGCTGCGGATCAACAGTTTACAGAGGATGCTTTAAAGGAAACGTTTCTTCTTTCAAATATATGTCCCCAAAATCCAAAACTCAATCAAGGCTACTGGGCTAAATTAGAAAGACATGCTAGAGAGCTTGCACAAGAGCACTCAAGTGTTGATGTAGTTACAGGGCCTCTATATTTACCCACAGTTGAAGGGGATAAAAAGTATGTAACTTATGAAGTGATTGGAGCAAACAATGTGTCTGTTCCAACACATTTCTATAAAATTATTCAGGTGAATACAAAAAAAGGGCCTCAGATAAAAGCTTATTTAGTTCCCAATCAATGTATCTCAACAGAAACTCATCTTAAAGAATACCAAGTTTCTATCCAAGAGGTGGAAAAAGTGACAGGCCTTGCATTTGAAGTGCCACATAAAAATCAAAAAACACTCGCAGTGAAATTAGAAGAAAGCATTTAGGTTAAACCATATCTATTTGTAAAATAATTTTAAATACAGTTAGTCTTAGATTCAATTTTTTCAGAGGTCTTTATGATTCAACTCTCTGTCAAGAATTTGGCTTCTAATTTTATGTGTACAGAAGAAGCAGGTCCTCCTGAACCTGTTAATTTGTTAGATGTGAATACGGGTCTTACAACGGGTCAAGAAAACGTACATAATTGGCCTTCCCATCCAAATAATAGATTCGTAGCTATTAATCCTAGTAGTGATTTTCCAGCAGTACCTCAGAATATTTATCTTAGGGTAGAGGTTCCACCTCCTGTCAATCAAGAGGTCAGAGATTCGCCGCAGCCTGAATTGCTTAAAACAGAACTGGCTAAGTACAAGAAATTTCAACAATGTTTAGAAGATAATAATTTAGGACCTGAAAGTCAGGTTGTTGCTTTATTTAGTCAATTTCTAGAAGATTTAGATGCTGAATCATCCAGCCCTTCTGGGTTTAATTATCCTTGGCTTGCAGTCAGACCTCCTGATATTCTTGCAAGTGTTGGAGAGCCTCATGAGCTTTTAGGTTTTTCATTTGGTCATGGGATTCTTAGCACAGTTGCGGCGACACAGAAATATGTGGATCAGGTTTCTGAATATACAGGCGGTTATCAAGTAAATGCTCGTCACTGGCAGTATATGGTGGGTTTATCCAAGCATAGAAATACAGCTCAAGGGAAGTTAAATCCAAATGTGGTATCCTTAGTTGATATGTTTAATCATCATTTTGATACGAAAGGAGAAAGTGCTCCTTATATTCACATTTGTCACAGTGAGGGAGCTAATGACGCAGATTTAGCTTTAAAACAGCTTTCTGACAAAAGAAAAAAGCAGATGAATTTTATTTGTGTGGGCCCTGCAAAGTTTATAGATGCCAATGAGTGTGGGAGTGTAAGATCTTTAGTGAGTGAACATGATTTAGTGCCTCAATTTTCAGATCCTCAAGGATTGCGCCGGGCAAAAGAAGTTGAGTTATCTATTATTGACTGTACGGATCACAATTGTAAAAACTTTTTGAAAGCTCATGCTTTTATGAATGAGATTCATCAGGAAAAGCTTGCAAAAGAAGTCGATACATTAATGAAATCTTTATTACAGGCGAATGAATGAAAAGAAATATTCTTATTGCGTTGTTTTATTTTAGTTTTGCCTTATCCGCTAGAGGAGTTGAATTAGAGAGCTGTGAAAAAGAAGTTTTTCTGGATACTTTTTCGAAGATTTCTCAAATTATTAGAACTTGCTATGTCATTCGCACTGCAAAGAGTGAGCTTATTAC
>JAJACV010000039.1 GCA_022601335.1 Chlamydiota bacterium
ATACTACCATATCATCGAAGATATATTAATTTCAATTAAATTGAATCAAATTTCTACTTAATTAGGTTATAATTAATAATTAATTCTGATATAATATTTGTAAAACTAATTTTATAATTATGGCTAAGAATCGTTTAAGTAAAATACTAGCAAGAGCTGGAGTTGCATCGAGAAGAAAATGTGAAGATCTTATTTTCGCAGGGCGTATATCTGTGAACGGAACGATCATCAAAGAACCTCAATTTCAAGTCGATTTAAAAAAAGACCATGTCTGTTTTGATGAAAAGCATATTTCTGACTTTGAGAAAAAAGTTTATTATATTTTAAATAAACCGAAGGGATATGTGTGTAGTCATGACAAAGAGCGCCATAAAAATTTAATTGTCGATCTCTTTCCTACAAAAGAGCGTCTTTTCACCGTCGGTCGTTTAGATAAAGACACGACAGGGCTTTTGATTGTTACAAATGATGGACGTTTATCTTACAAAGTGAGTCATCCCAAATTTGAGATTGAAAAGGAATATTTAGTTAAAACGGACCGTGAAATTACTGCAAATGACTTAAAAAGAATTGCCTCGGGAATGACAATTGAAGGCACTTTTGTAAAACCTTTAGCTGTTTCAAAAGTACGCAAGGGAACGGTGAAGATTACTGTCAAAGAAGGGAAAAAGCATGAAGTGCGGCTTCTTATTGCTCAAACAGGTTCAGAGGTGGTTGAATTAACCCGTATTCGAATTGGTAATTTAAGATTGGGCAATCAATTACTTGGTTCTTATAAAGCTATTTCATTAGAAGAAATTGAGCTCTCTATCTCACAAAAGTAAATCACTATTTAAAATTATAATTAGTAAATAAAATTAAATTTTTAAATTTACACTTATTTAAAATAAATAATTACACTTGAATATATTTACTCAGCTCGTTCAAAATACTTTTTTAAAAATTGCTATTTAAATATAAGAAAAAGGAATTTTATATGTCCAGTGTAGGCCCTCATTCTAATTCTTCTTCAACTCCCGAACAACCGCTCGCTTTAGATGCAGGTCTTTATTCAGACTATTCTTCAACTCCCGAACCGGATGATTTAAGTCCCGCGGTGCTTATTGGAAGTCCACAAAATTACTGCAATCCTTTGCAGCTTACGCCACAAATTGATCCTGAAAAAATTACATTTCCTTCCAGAGAAAACTCTGCAAGTAACAAGCCATTAGCAGATATTTTTGAAAGTCGAGATAAAGCACTGTCACCAAAATATGGCTATAACTGTGTTAAAGGAGTTAATGGGAAACGTTTTAAAAAAACGATCTTAAACAAAGTCAGTAGAGACGCTGGGAAAACTCCCCCAAGAAAAGTAACTTTCCCCGACGAGAAGAATTCTCGCCAATTTGGCCGCAATTCTTGCAATAATTTACTAAAGAGTCTTTTCAATTCATTGCCTCATCGACGCGATGATGACTGGGGAGGAGGAAATGGATCCAAGGGATTGAGAGTCTAACTAGCCTATTCGAAGACCGTTACTGTACTCCTGACTGTAAAATGTCATGCATTTTTATGAGCCCTACAACACGACTATCTGCAACAACAGGTAAAACTGTAACGGGGTGTTTTTGATTTGACTCCATAAGTTTGAGAGCATCCCAAGCAAGATCCTTTTGATGAATCACTTTGGGATTGATAGTTTGTAGGCGATGGATAGGAAGATTAAAGACCTCAGATCCGTGTTTTTCAAGTGCGCGCCTTAAATCTCCATCCGTAAAAATCCCCTTCAGGTGTTTATCAGAGTCTACAACCAAAACACAACCACACCGCTTAATAGAGAGCTCTTGCAGTATTTCAGTAAGTAGGTTCTCTGGGGAACATAAAGGAATTTTCTGATCTTTTAGCATGAGATCTTGAACACGAATTCCAAGCCTTCTTCCAATTTTACCTGCGGGATGATTGAAAGCAAACTGCTCTAAAGACAGTTTCTTTTTCTTCATAAGTCCTATGGATAAAATATCTCCAAAAATTAATTGAATTTCGGTTGAAGTTGTTGGAATCATATCATGAGGACAAAGTTCTTTGTCCATCGGCAAATACATGACAAAGTCACTTGCTTGAGCGAGCCTACTTTGAGTATTTGAAACGACCGCAACTATTTTTACTTCTCTATTACGAATAAAAGGAATCAGATTCAGTATTTCTTCACTTTCGCCACTTTTGCTAAAAAAAAAGACGACATCATCTTTATGGACGACGCCCAAGTCCCCGTGCAACGCATCTATAGGAGATAAAAAATGAGCCTTGATTCCCATAGACACAAACGAAGCGGTTACTTTTTGAGCAATAAAGCCACTTTTGCCAACTCCCGTAAAAAAAAAGGTCCCTTTCACTTGATTACAAAAATCAACCAGCTCTTCTGCAGCATTAATATTAACATGCTCAAAAAAATAATTCAGAGAAGACCTCTGTGTCTCGAAAAACTCTTGAAGTTGACTTTGTGTTGACGGTGCCGTTTTCAATGTAAATCCTCATTCATCTAGTCAAAATATACCTGTTTATGTTAACAATTTCTAAATTCTTAGCCTACCCAAAAGGACCTTGAGCATGCAAAAAATCAAAGTAAAGAATCCTATAGTCGAGCTTGATGGAGATGAGATGACCCGAATTATTTGGAAGTTCATCAAAGAACAGCTTATTCTCCCTTACCTAGATATTGACCTCAAATACTTTGATTTAAGTGTGGAATCAAGGGATGCGTCTGATGATCAGATTACTGTAGATGCCGCCCATGCAATCCAAAAGTATGGAGTCGGAGTCAAGTGTGCAACGATCACGCCTGATGAGGATCGGGTAAAAGAGTTTGGCCTCAAAAAAATGTGGCGCTCTCCCAATGGAACCATAAGAAACATCTTGGGCGGTACTATCTTTCGACAACCTATTTTATGTAAAAATGTACCTAGGCTTGTCAAAGGCTGGGATAGGCCCATTGTCATTGGTCGCCATGCTTTTGGTGATCAGTATCGAGCGCATGAAATGCTGATCGATAAACCGGGTAAATTACAACTAGTTTTCACCCCAACTGACGGATCAGACCCTATTGTAGATAATGTGTTAGATTTTAAAGAAAAGGGCATAGCTCTTGCTATGTACAATCTAGAAGAGTCTATCAAGGGTTTCGCTAGAGCTTCATTTCATTATGGATTAGAGCTTAAATGGCCTGTCTACTTATCCACTAAAAATACCATTTTAAAAGCCTACGATGGGCGATTCAAAGACATCTTCCAAGAGATCTACGAAAGTGAATTTAAAAGCCAATTTGAAGCGTGCGGCATTCACTACGAACACCGCCTTATTGATGATATGGTTGCGTGCGCCTTAAAGTGGGATGGAGGGTATGTTTGGGCCTGTAAAAACTACGACGGCGACGTACAGTCAGATACAGTAGCGCAGGGTTATGGTTCTCTAGGTTTAATGACATCCGTTTTAATGACTCCTGATGGAAAAACGGTTGAAGCTGAAGCTGCCCATGGAACAGTAACCCGCCATTACCGTAAACATCAGCAGGGTAAAGCTACCTCTACAAATCCGATAGCTTCGATTTTTGCATGGACACAAGGGCTCATGCATAGAGGGAGATTCGACAAAAATGAAGCACTTATTCACTTTGCTCAAACTCTTGAAAAAGTATGTATAGAGACTGTTGAGAATGGTGATATGACAAATGATCTAGCCCGTTTAGTGGGTCCAGGCGCACCGTCTCTTACTACACAGCAATTTTTAGATAAGTTAAATCAAAATTTAAAAGCGATTCTTCAGTAAATGCTACTCGGGAACTTTCTCCAAAACATCTTTTATATGATTTAAAAAGTTAGCTCCATAGATTCCATCGATGAGTCTATGGTCAAAGGTAAGGGTCATATAGACGTGATTGCGAATGGCAATAGAATTATCGGCTAAGGCGGCTACTTTTTTGTGAATACTTCCCACTCCAATAATGGCCACTTCTGGATATTTGATAATTGGGATTCCAATTTGCATGCCTGACATACCAAAATTAGTCATGGTAATTGTGCCAGACTCCAAATCTTCTTGTGCAACAGAATTAGTTCGAGCTTTTTCTGCTAGTTTAACAACCTCTTTGGCTATTTGACAAAGTGCTTTATCTTGACAATTTTTAATAACCGGAACAACCACCCCTTTTTCTATGCTAACCGCGACTCCCATATTCACAAAATGTTTCATCAAAATAGTATCTTTTTCGATAGAAGCATTTACCATAGGAAAGTGCTGAATGGCTTCAGTAATGGCTTTGATAATAAAGCTTGTAATGGTCAGCTTTACACCGTGTTCTTTCTTAAAGCTGTCCTTTTTAGCTTTGATCGTGGTCATCAAATCAGTCACATCGACTTCTGCGACTAAAGAGGCATGGGGGGCTTCATAAAATGAACGAACAAGATTAGCTGCTATGGCTTTTCTAAGAGATCCCATTGGCAGTTTCTCGATACGCAGCGGGCTATCTTCTACTTTTGTGTCTGGCTCCTCAGTGGCATTTAAATAGTTCTCTAGGTCTTTTTTAGTGACGCGCCCTCCATGCCCACTTCCAGAGATTTCACTAAGAGCATCTAGAGAGATCCCTTTTTCCCTGGCCATTTTTAAAACAGCAGGTGATAGAAAATGTGTAGATTCATCTGTCTCATTTACAGCCTGTGTCTTTTCAATTTCGGGTGAAACTTTTGAATCTGCTTTTTTTTCAATTAAAAGCTTAGCGAGCGGTGCTCCAACATCTACTTCTTCGTTAACCTGAACTAAAATTTCAGTTAAAACACCTGATTGGGGGGCTGGGATCTCACTATTGACCTTATCCGTTGAAACTTCCAAAATAGGTTCATCTTGTGAGACATGATCCCCTTCTTCTTTGAGCCATTGCACAACCGTTGCGCTAACAATGCTTTCACCAAGCTTAGGTAATTTAATTTCTAAAATGCGATCACTCATATTTACTTATCCTATTTGTGTTTTATAGGGCCTTACTATTTTCTAAGGCGATAATTTCAGTATTATTATATTGGGCAATGTCAAGTTCGCCCTCAGTCTTTGCAACATAAACAGCAACTACAGCATCACCTACAATATTAACAACGGTTCCAACCATATCTCTGAGGCGGTCTATTGCAAAAATAATGGCAAGCCCTTCAAGAGGTAAGCCTACTGATTTAAGGACCATTGAAAGCACAATAAATCCAGCTCCAGGTATTCCTGCCGTTCCGACTGCTGACAAAGTGGCTGTGAGTACAATCAATATTAAATTTTGCAAACCGAGCTCTATCCCGTACATCTGCGCCACAAATAGTGCTGCAATCCCTTGAAAAATCGCTGTGCCATTCATATTTATGGTAGAGCCTAGAGGAACGACGAAGCAGGCTATATTTTTTGAGACTCCCAGGTTGTGCTGAGTACAATGAATGGTCACAGGCACAGTAGCTGAACTGCTGCTTGTAGAAAAAGCCAAAACAATGGCTTCTATCATTCCCTTAAAGAAGGGAATCGGATTCAGGCGACATAAAAAGATCAGAATGACACTAAAGACAATAAAAAACTGTAAAAATGAAGCGATATAAATAGTCCCTAACAGCTTAGCTAATGGAATTAAAATAGAGAGGCCGAAGGTGCCTGAAATAGATGCCATAATAGCAAAGACTCCAAAAGGAGCAAATTTCATGACAATACCTGTGAGGGTATACATCACTTCAGAAACAGACTCTAGAAATTTTAAAAAAGGTTTTCCTTTTTCACCAGAAAATTGAATGGCTAGCCCCACAAAAACTGCGAATACAATCACTTGTAAGATATTTCCTGAGGAGAAAGATTCAAATGGATTACTGGGAACGATATTAAGAATCATCTCTGAGAAACCAGATATTTCACTAGAAGTCTCTATGGGAGTGCTCGGAACAAAACCCACATTTAAGCCCGGTTTAAAAAGGTAAGCAAAAAAGAGGCCTATAACAATAGCAAGCCCAGTGGTAGCCATATAGAGCGCTAAAGTTTTAAGTCCGACTCTACCTAATTTAACAGGATCCTTAATGCTTGTAATACCTACAGTCATGGAGGCAAAAATAAGGGGAAGAATAAGCATCCCAATCATATTTAAGAATATCTGTCCTACAGGCTTTAAGAAAACCGCCTTAGATCCAAAAATTGACCCTACGATCAATCCGAGAAGCATTCCTAAAAGAATTTTTGCCCATAATTTCATACTCTATCCTCAATTTGCATTACAACATTCACTTGCTAATCGGTTATTAAAAGCATCTTTAGTTTGATTTAACGGATACGAAAAGAAGTTCAGAAAACAATTTCTACCGTTCAAGGAATGAATTTAAAAATATTTTAAGCGTACATTTTAAAATAAAATCCAATAAATTGCATTAAAAAACCCGTAGAGCTCATTAAAGAGACTTATTTAGAATTTTAACTTTACAAAAACCTCTTAAATAACTCATTTTTTTTTAACATGTCATTCAAAGCATCTTCTCCCTCTAAAAAATCCAGTTCCACTTTCAGCTGTACAATAGGGATAGGCGTTTTAATAGGTTTTAAAATTTTTACAGCATCTTTTTCAGTGCAAACTACCGCTTTAGCCCCTAGTTGAAACGATTGAAAACAAAATTGTTCTAACTGAGCTGTAGAAATTTGCTTATGGTCTGCAAGACTCTTTTTTAAAACAGCCTGTACATTTTCCTGTAAGAGGCTCTTATAAAAATAGTGGGGCTTACCCAGGCCACAAAAGGCCCCCACTTTTTGCCCTCTTAAGCTTGGAATTTCTTGATCTTCTAAGTTAAAGTAGCCCACTACTTTGACTTTCGTGAAAAGAATGGGCGCTTTTGTAATCGATTTCAGAGAATCTACGAGCCTACAGCGTTCTTGGCTTTCAGGAGCATGATTCACAATAATCAAGCCTGCTCGTGTTAGGGCTTTTTTAGATTCTCTTAATAGACCTCGTGGCAACAGATAATCTTTACCAAAGGGATCTTGTGCATCTAAAACAACTATTTCTAAGTCTCTGTGAATACGCCTGTGCTGCATAGCGTCATCAAGTAAAAGAATTTTTCCCCCAAGTTTTTCTGCTAACTTGGCTGATTCTACCCTATTTTTTCCGATGACAAATAGCGATTTAGGAATTCTTTTACTAATTAAATAAGGTTCATCTCCTGCTTGTTTTGAAGAAAGCTCCGGGCCTTTACCTCGACTTAAAATAGTAGGCGTTTTTCTATGCTCACACTCAGATTTATATCCTCTAGATAGAACCGCTAAAGGAATGCCTCGTTTTAAAAAGTGCTCTGCTACTTTTAAAGTCAGGGGCGTTTTACCCACTCCACCTACAACAATATTGCCAATGCTAATGACTTTAGCTTGGGAATGGTAAGCTTTAATCCAACTCCTATCATAAAGGTAGTTTCTGATACTCATCCATAAGCCATAAAAAAGGCTAAGGAGGTACAAAAAAAATGAAAGTAAATGCACTCCCAAGTTTTTTTTAGGAGCGTGAATTTTATGCATCCAAGCGGTCATGATGAAGATATCGGAAGAAATTGAAGTGATCTTGGGAAAGGAGAGTTAGGTCCGTAGAAAAGCTCTTTTTCGACCATTTCAATAGCAATATGAATGGCTGTCATGTGAGCTTCTTGTATTCGATCAGATGTTTCAAAACCTTCTATAATAAGCTCAAGATCAGCTACGCCTCTTAAAGCGCCCCCGCCTTTTCCTAAAAAAGCTATTGTTTTGAGGGATTTTCTTTTTGCAAGTTCAAATGCTTTGATTAGATTAACAGAGTTTCCACTGGTTGTTAAGCCAATGAAGATATCTTCAGGCTTTCCATAAGCGGCCACTCCCCTTGCAAAAACAGTATCAAATCCAAAGTCATTGGCCGTGCAAGTCAAGAATCCTGGATCATTGAGAGCTATAGCTGGGAGAGCTGCTCTAGGCTGTCTGAATTGCCCTGTGAGTTCTTCAGCAAAATGCCCCGCATCGCAAAGACTGCCTCCATTCCCAGCAATAATAAGCTTTCCACCTTCTTTATAACAGGTTGAAATAGCAAGAGCAATATCAGTAATAAACTGAATAGACTGTTTCGATCTAAGTTGTTCAATAGCTCTAATTCCGTCTTCAACAGCGGCAATAATTTTTCTTTCCACAACGCAACTCTATTCTTAAAGGAGTCGCGATTCTACTGTTTTGATATTTTTTTGCCCAGCCCTAACGTTTTACGAAGGAAAAGGACTTTCTAAATCATAAATAAGCAAAAGCTGAATCCAAAGATTGAGCAATTTGTGTACGGCTTGTTTTTCATAGTGCTCTTTTAATTGCTGTATATATTGAGCTAATTGAAAAGGTGTGACTTCTTTTGAAAGATCTAAAGGTTTGATACCTTTAACTCTCTCTCTTTTCAAGATCGTTTTAATGGCAATATTTTTCTTAAGATCCTTACGATCTATTAAAACATCTTTATCTAGCCAAATAGAAAAATCGAGCGATTTTATCCATTGCTTGAAATCCTCCTTCATTAGGGCAGTAGATTCATAGGCCCTGCAGCTATATTGGAGTAACATTTTTAAACCTAAAGAGAGCTCTTCTTCATTTAATTTAGGGATTTCGTGATCCCAGCCAAAAGCTTTACTTAATAAATGAACACTTCCTCCAATAAGCCCCTCGTAGGACTCTTCTTGATCTTTCATATCAGCTAATACGTTAGCGACCACAGGCTTTATAAAATCTTCTTGCGAATACGTTTTTTTGAGTTTGATTATGGTGCTTAATAAGAGGTCTCTGTCTCCTTTATTTTTAAAATTTAAAGAATCGAGATCGATAGGCTCCACTCCTTTCCAAGCGATCCAATTTAATAACTCTTTAAGAGGCTCGATGGTATAAAGCTTTTTTAAGAAAAGATTTAGAGATAAATGATTGTGCAACATTTCAACATCTCGAATAAAATCAATATTTTCTTCATCATCGCTTGACTCTACAAATTCAGAAGACGCTTTTTTTAAATCAGAAATTAATGATTTTATCATTTGTTTACTAACCGGCCCATGAGTAGGGCTATTATCATCAACAAATAAATAAATAGCTGCAGAGGCTGTAAAGGTTAAAAAAAAGGTATTAACAACACTTTTAGTCATAAAGTCGACAGCTTTTCCAAAAGGAGTTATGCCGTATTTATCTAAAGAAGGAGTAATCGTTCGCAGATTTTGCGTATAAGTACTCACAAATTCAACAGGAGTCTCAAAAAAACTTCTAGGCTTCTCTATTTGATTCTCAGAAACCATGATTATTTTTCGACTTATCCATCCCCAAAAAGAAAATGTGGAAATCATGTTCACAACTTTTATAGCAGCTTGGGCAAAGTCAGTTCTTACTTCTTTCTCTGAACCTATATACGTAAATGAAGTACTTAATAATACAGATTGTTTGGTTCGAGTACTCCATTCAACGTACGCAAAACCAGGTTGAATAACGTATTTGTATAAGGTTGGAAAAAAACGTTCCATCTTACCTCCAACAAACGAACTGATTTGTTGAACTGAGGGCTGTTTATCTACGATCCCTCTACGCAGCCCATACCCAATAGCCGGAAGCCAAACACTTGAATTCCAAGCTGGCAATGGAGCCGATTCAATTTGAAAAAATGAATGGTTAGTTATTAAAGTCATTATATCCATATTTTTATAATAAACAAACAAAGTATAGTAACATTTAGTTAAATATTAATTAAATGAAAATATTTAAGAGCTTTCTTTGATTAAATTAGCTAAATGAAGTAAAATCGCCATTTTAATAGATTTTTAATAGAGAATAAAGATGAGTTATACATTATCCATGGGAGAGTTGGCACCCGATTTTTCCTTAAAAGCCACCAATGAAAAAAATTATTCACTCAATGATTTCAAAGAAGCCAAAGGGCTCGTGATTTTCTTTACTTGTAATCATTGCCCTTATGTTATTGGCTCTAACGAAAACACACGAGAATTAGCAGACGAATTTAAAAATCAAAATATCGCTTTTCTTGCCATTAACTCAAACAGTCCCAACACATACCCTGAAGATTCTTATGACCATATGAAAACAATTATGGAAAAGCATCACTACCCATGGGTTTACCTTCACGATAAAGATCAAATAACTGCTTTAAAATATGGAGCTCTTAAGACGCCTCACTTCTTTTTATTTAATGAAAAAAGAGAGCTGATCTATACAGGCCGAGCCGTAGATCATCCACGCGATGCCTCGTTAGCTAAAAAGCACGAACTCAAAGATGCTGTCGTGAGTTTAATTCAGAACAAGCCAATTAAATTAGCTATTACAAACCCTATTGGATGCAATATTAAATGGGAGGGAAAGCCTCCTCACTGGATGCCTCCAGAAGCTTGTGATTTGGTATGATTGAGCCGTTAAATAAAATAGCTATTGTTGCTGGAAACCGCCTAGGAGATGGACTCATTCTTCAGGCTTTATCGTATAATTTATATTTAAATAAATACGATGTAACCTTTTTCAATACGCCTCTTTTAACTTTAAAGGATTGGTTTCCATGGGCCAAAATCAAACCTCATTTTCCTAAAGAAGAGACTCGAGAACAGGTAAAAGACTTTCAAACGGTTATCTTTCAACACCCCAATCACCATGCCAATGAAGATTTATGTGAAGGTTCACAAAAAATTGTTCTCTATGGCCCCCGTTATCTGAAAAAAAAATCTTTACTTGACCTCTACTTAAAAGGTTGCGCGGAGCAGTTTCAACTCCCCTCTGTCACGCGATCCAATGGTATTTTAATCCCCTCGTCGCTTGAGCATCGCAAACATAAAAACCGTGTTGTTATCCACCCAAGCAGCCTTCGCTCAGAAAAAAACTGGCCTAGAGAAAAGTTTATACAATTGGCCCATAAGTTAAAAGAATGGGGCTATGACCCTCAATTTACGGTAAGCCCCAAAGAGGCCCCTGCTTTCGATCATTTGAAGAGCGAGGGATTTACACTCATTACGCTACCCAAGCTCACTCAACTAGCAGCTTATATCTATGAGTCAGGTTTTATGATTGGAAATGATTCAGGCATTGCTCATTTAGCATCAAATATAAATATTCCAGCGATTGCTCTATTCATTCGACCAGGTGTCGCCAAAAGATGGCACCCCAATTTTTCTAAAAGCTATCCTGTAGTTCCTTGGATTCCTCTTCCAGGTCCTAAACTGAAAGAGCGATTTTGGAAACAAAGACTCTCAGTAAATTCGGTTCTAAGGAATTTTAAAAAAGCGGCTAAAGATTTTCAGGTCTAAATTTAAAAATCATTTTTTTCTTTAAGGTTGGATGGGGAAGAATGAGCTTGGTGTGACATAAAGCAATCTGATCTTTTCTATAAAACTCCTGGTTCCCATAACGAGCATCCCCTACGATAGGATGTTTTGTGGCGCTTAGCTGTATTCTGATCTGATGATAGCGACCGGTTAGAATCTTTAAAGAAAGAACAGAATGCTTAGATCTTTCTTCGAAAACACGAAACATAAGTCTCGCTTCTTTGCCACCCTCTTTTACAATTTCAGCGCGATGATCTCCATGAACAAGAAAGTGACAGATGAGTCCGTTTTTCTTTTTAAAGGAACCTGGAACTTTGGCTACATAAAACTTATCAATTTTCCTCTCCCTTTGAGCTTGATTCAAACGAGTCAATGCTTTGCTTGAGCGAGCAAATAATACGAGTCCTTCAACAGGCTTATCAAGTCTGTGAATAGGTCTTAAAAAAATAGTCTCTTTATTTAAAGTCTCTTTGAGATGTTGAAGTAGAAAGCCTTCTAACGAATTGGATCGATGATTTTCAATAGGAACCACCATACCTGGAGGCTTATAAGCTACTAAGATATGTGAATCACTATACACGATGAACGGCAATTTACGCATGAGCTCTTTGCCTAAGCACTTCATAAAGAAGCACTGTCGTTGAGGTAGCTGCATTTAAAGAGTCGGCGCAACCCAGCATTGGAATGGATACGGACAAATCAGCTTTTTTAAACCAATGGTCTTGAAGGCCATATTGTTCTGATCCGACTAAAATAGCTGTTGGAAGTTGATAGTTAGCCTCTGTGTAGTTGAGCTGGGCATCGGGAGAGCTTGCAACTATTTGAATCCCTTGTTGCTTTAGCCATGGATATATTTCGTTAGAAGTCACTTGAAAAACAGGCTGAGTAAAAAGAGTTCCTACACTCGCTCGAATCACATTAGGGTTATAAATATCTGTTACTTTGTCTACAACAAAAACAGCATCTGCACCTACTGCGTCAGCGCTTCTCAAAATAGTGCCTAGATTTCCTGGTTTTTCAATACCAACTGCTAAAATAACAAAAGGAGCTTCGTTTTTAAACGTGAGTTGATCCAATAAGCTTGTCGTTTGTTTAGCAATAGCAATTAAGCCATCGGGTCGATCTCTATAAGAAATTTTTTCAAAAACATTTTGATCACACTCAACAACAACAACTCCTTGCTCTTCAAAAGAGTGGATCAAATCAGATTCGTTCACACCTAAAAAAAGAGAAGGGCAAGTAAAAAGAGTTTTTATAGCGGCTTTGCCATCGAGAGCTCTAAGAAGTTCTCTATATCCTTCGATAACAAAGTCTCCACTTCGATCTCTCTCTCGTTTTTGTCTTAACTTAATGAGATGTTTAACCTGCGGGTTTTGCAGGCTTGTAATTTTACTGAGGAGTCCACTTTCCATAAATGCCTCCAGGTAGTGCTTGATGTGTTGTATTTAAAGTAAGTTCACCGACTTCAATAACTCCCTCTGGAAAAATCTGCGATAGGATATTTTTCAGTCCGAGTGGTGATATTCCTGGGGTATGGCATGTGAGTAAGACAAATGAAGGATTATCTGATAAAACGCTTTTTACAAGTTTTAGGAGCTCTATAAGCTGCGTCTCTATCTTAAAAACCTCACCCCTACTACCTCTTCCAAAAGAGGGAGGATCCAGAATAACCGACTCGTACTTCTTCTGCCTTTTGACTTCTCTTTTTAAAAATTTAAAAACATCATCTACAATCCATCGAATAGGATGCTTTTCTAGTTTGTTGAGAGCCGCATTTTCTCGAGCACGCTCGACCATACCGGGAGAGGCATCTAAATGACAGACTTGCGCACCACATTTAGCAGCAAAGATAGTAGTCGATCCTGAATAGCCAAAAAGATTCAGCAGGGAAAAATTGGGTTCTCTTTTTTTAGCGCATTCAATGTTATTTTGAATCCAGGGCCACAGTTCACTATGTTCGGGAAAAAGGCCCACATGTCCAAAAGAAGTTTTTTCAAGTTTAAATTTCAAACCCTTGAGTAAGACATTCCAACTTTTAGCATGGGACTGCTTTTCTACCCATTCTCCTTTAGGAGTTCTAAAAAATTCAGCATCTGCTCTGTCCCATTCCCGTTGAGGTAAAAAGGGAGCCCAAAGAGCTTGAGAGCAAGGTCTAATCAGGGTAAAAGGGCCAAATCTTTCGAGTTTACGACCATAGCCGCTATCTATAAAGTGGTATTCATTCATCTTATTAATAATTAAACTAAAACTAGACGCAATTATATCTGAATTAAAACTAAAAGTATATTAATAAAAAACATCTAGAAACGCTGAATATCTTCCAACTTTTTTATACAAAAATAATAAAAATGCTATCAACTATTCAATTTTTATTTTTAAAAAACCAAAATCTATAAATAAAAAAACTATTTGAATCAATTGATAATAAATCATCAATATTTTATATTTAACCACCAATTTTTTAAATTAAAAAGGTGTTTTGCAATGTCTGCTTCTTTTTCCCTCACAAACCTTCCTCGAGGAGTCACTCTTCAACAATTCCAAGAGAATTGGCCTAATTTGAACCTTCTTCGCTTTGATCAAGATCAAGCTAAGAAGAAAAGCGTTTTATGGTCAGATTTATAAAAGCATGCGACACGCTCAGATCTTTCTTCATTTTTAGGTTTAATTAATAAAAATTAAACCTAAAAATCCAGCGCAGATTAACCTTAGGATTACCTTGGTTTAAAAATTCCATTGCACGCCTAGATAAGGAATAAAGGAATAAATAAGCTGCACTCTCACAGGTTTAAAAAGACCCGTTTTTAAACTTCCTTGCTGAGTCAGCTTACCTAAATTTCGAGCAGGACCCCAGTGCATATACTTAATACCTTTGGTAATAGCAAAAGCTCCATTAGAAGCTACAGACTGCACCTTCACACCTATATCACCCATAAAAGAGACGTTAGCACAAATTTTTTCTGAATAATACTGAGCATTTCTAGCGCCAGATGCAACAAGCCTATATTCCATTCCTGTCCAACTCTGCCAACCTCCTCCTCCAGCAGCACCTATATAAAAATTCGAGGCTAAATTTTTAAAAATGAAAGCTTTTGGCAATTCAAAGTAAACTTTTAACATAACGCTATCCAATTCCAAGTTTGCTTGAAACT
Organism: Chlamydiota bacterium; assembly: GCA_022601335.1. Classification (GTDB taxonomy): domain Bacteria; phylum Chlamydiota; class Chlamydiia; order Chlamydiales; family JAAZZY01; genus JAJACV01. The sequence continues at coordinate 14,483 of JAJACV010000039.1, forward strand.
GCACCGCATTATTTATTTGAGATGCTAAAGCTGGGCGATAAAAATCACTAGAAACTGTCATGTTCCGCTGCGACTGATAAGAGAGACAAAACTTAAACATGGAATTAAAGCTATAGCCCAGCATGTACTCAAATAGAGGCGTTCTATTATAAGAAAGCTTATTCTTCATAGGTGGAATATTTGTATAGCCCGCAGAATGAATGGACGGTATTTGAGCTAAATTCCCTGTTACATGATGGAAATAAAGTAATCCTAATCCCAGACTATATTCAAACCAAAGAGACTGCTTGCCTTGAACATCTCTTAGTGATGCAAAGTACGGTTTCCAAGTATTTGGGTTACGCCCACCTATACAGTGTATTGTTTGACCTTTGTTCTTTGTTGGAAAAGCCCAGTTGACTGATAAGTAGGGAGCAAAGGAGTAAATTGTTTTTATTTTGAAGGGAGGGAAAAGACCATAGCAGCGATAGTTTTGTTGTGAAATTTTTCCTATATTCCTGGCCTGCCCCCACTGATTATATTTACAACCTACAAAGATCGAAAAGGAATTTTGAGGATAAATACTTTGTAATCGCAGCCCAAGATCTGCCATCCAAACTAAATTTGCTAAAACTTTAGCACTTAAAGGTTGAGCTGCACTGGTTATCGTAAGTGTTGGTTTATTCGTATAACGCCATACATTCACTTGTTTCCAAGTCTGCCAGCCAGGCCCTAAACCCACAGCTAAAAACGGATTAATAAGAAATTTATTTACTAAACTCGCATAAGGCAACTCAAAATAAACTTTACCCATGACACTATCTAAAATTAGATTAGACTTAAGTTGTGCATACGTGTTCGAATTAGCCAGCCCTGCAAGAGCATTTACATTTATGTAATACTCTGGCTTGGTCGTTAAGCTAATATCACTTTGGTGTTGATAAGAAAGGCAGGCACTTAACCAAGGTTTAAGCTTAAATCCAACTAAAAACTCATAGAGAGGGGTTCGATTATAGCTAATACCCCCTTCCTTATAAGGAACATTACTAGCTAAATTGTTTATCGGATCTTTAGGGCGAGATGAAAGAGAGCCAGAGACCTGGTTAAAATAAAGAAACCCCACTCCAACGCTGTATCCTGTCCAAACACTTTTCACTTCTTTGAGTTCAGATAAGTTAATAAAAGCGGATCGTATAGATCTATTTGTCCAGGGTTTAATTTTTCTCATCGATTTTGGCAAAGCGGTTTCAGGAAAATTCCACTGAGCTCCTATATACGGAGCAAATGAATAAACTGTTTTAATTCTAAATGGAGATGCAAATCCAAGTTTTGTGCTCCCTTGCTGAGAGAGCTTACCCATATTTCTTGCTTGGCCCCACCAGTTATATTTCATACCCGCTAGAATGAAAAAGTTTCTTTCTACTCGAGCACATTGAAAGCGAAAACCCGCATCTATCATAAATGCTAAGTTTGCACAGATTTTTTGATTAAAGGATTCCTCCACAACTTGAGTTCTAGCAACAGGCTGAATACGCGCTATTTGCAGATTTGTCCAACTTTGCCAAGCAGATCCAACTCCGATTCCGAGATAAGGATTGCAAGAAATACACTTCCAAGGAATTGAAGAAGGGTACTCTAAATAAAATTTAGCCATAACAGCATTAATGCTTAGGTTGGCTTTAAAAATATTTAATATTGCTCTTCCAGTCACATTTGAATTAAAGGATGAATTGAGTCGAGGCTTGGTTTGCAGCGTCACTCCCCCTTGAAATTGATAAGAAATTGCAGCCTTACACCAATTGTTAAAACGATACCCTAGTAAGTACTCATAAAGAGGCGTTCTATTATAGCTGAGCTTCCCCTCTATAGCTGCTGGACCTGATGAAAAGTTAGCAATAACATTGGGGACTGTAGTAAAGTTAGCTTTTACTCCATCAAAGTACAGTAGCCCCAAGCCAATGTTTCCTTGAAAGAATAGGCCTGTATTTAATTGCTGCAACTTGGATGTTTGTATATGAGTTATATCTTTACTATAATCTCGCCCCTTTGACTTTGTTTCATTTTTTGAAAGCCATGCGTCTTGTGAAGGCTCTAAAAGTTCCTTATTCTCGGACTGAGCATTTAATGGAGAAAAACAAACTGTTTTTAAACAAACAGACAAAAAAACAATTCTAAAAAACAGCTTTAACATACTTAAGTCTCGTGAAATCTAATTAGAGAGACCCCACGTTAGTTTTTTTTACAAAAATTTGTCAAAGAAAATTTTTGTAAAAAAAACGCACTCTTTCCAACAATTGGAAAAAGTGCGTAACAAATATACGAAGAAAAAGTGAATTTACTCTTTTTTGTCGTCTTCCATAATTTCGACTTCAGCGTCTTCAATTTTTTCTTCTTGCTTTGCATCTCCTCCTGGAGGAGGTGCACCTGGAGCTTCCGCTTGTGCTCCTGCTTGCTGCTGCATAGCTTCGCCTATTTTCTGAATGCTTTGCTCTAAATCATTTTTAGAAGATTTGATTTTTTCAACATCTTCTGATTTAAGAGCTTCTTTACAAGCATCCACTTTAGATTGAATTTCACTCGCGACTTCACTTGGAACTTTATCTTTGAAGTCAGTGAGAGATTTTTCCGCTCTAAAAACAAGTGCATCAGCTTCATTCTTCACATCGATAACTTCTTTTTTAAGTTTATCTTCCTCAGCGTGAATTTCTGCATCCTTGACCATTTTTTCAATGTCAGAGTCAGAAAGACCTGATTTAGCTTCAATGCGAATTTTCTGTTCTTTGCCAGACTGCATATCTTTTGCTGATACATGTAAAATACCATCTGCATCCACATCAAAAGAAACTTCAATTTGAGGAGTCCCTCTTGGAGCTGGTGGTACATCAGTGAGATCAAAGCGACCCACTTCTTTATTGTCGTTAGCCATTTTCCGCTCCCCTTGAAGCACTCTAATGGTAACGGCTGGTTGATTATCTGCAGCTGTTGAAAAGATTTGTTTTTTTTGTGTAGGGATGGTGGTGTTACGATCAACAAGAGGTGTCATAACTCCTCCTAATGTCTCAATACCTAATGTCAAAGGAATAACATCTAGTAAAAGAACATCTTTTACATCTCCACCGAGCACTCCACCTTGAATAGCGGCACCGAGAGCAACCACTTCATCAGGGTTTACACCTTTATGAGGTTCCTTGTGAAAAATATCTTTCACAATGGTTTGCACAGCAGGCATACGACTCATTCCACCGACAAGGATTACATCATGAATATCTGAAGGCGAAATGCCTGCATCTTTCATTGCTTTCAAGCAAGGCTCTTTTGTTCTTTCAATCAATGAACTTGTTAAACTCTCAAGTTTTGCACGAGTTAATGTAAGAGCTAAGTGTTTAGGCCCGCTTGCATCCATTGTGATAAACGGCTGATTAATCTCTGTAGACGCCACTCCAGAAAGCTCAATTTTAGCTTTTTCAGCAGCATCGCGCAGTCTTTGAAGCGCCATTTTATCTTGTCTGAGATCTACACTATTTTCTTTTTGGAACTCTTCTGCCATCCAGTTAATGATTGCTATGTCAAAGTCATCTCCACCAAGGCGAGTATCACCGTTTGTTGAGAGCACTTCAAAAACACCATCTCCTATTTCCATGATAGAAATATCAAATGTACCTCCTCCTAGGTCAAAAACAGCAATCTTCTTATCACCTGCTTTTTCTAGACCATAAGCTAAAGCGGCCGCTGTAGGCTCTGGAATAATTCTCTTTACATCGAGTCCAGCAATCTTACCCGCATCTTTTGTAGATTGACGCTGAGAATCGTTGAAATAAGCAGGAACAGTGACAACTGCTTCGGTTATTTTTTCTCCTAAGTAAGCCTCTGCAGTCTCTTTCATTTTCATGAGAATTTGAGCTGCGACTTCTTCTGGAGAGAGTTGTGTCCCATCTACTTCAAAGACAGCATCCCCATTACTATTTTTGATAATTGTGTAAGGAACTGTTTTAATTTCTTCTTGCACTTCATCAAACTTTCTTCCGATAAAGCGTTTTGTTGACGCAAGCGTTTTGTCAGGATTGGTCACTGCTTGTCTTTTAGCAGGAACTCCAACAAATCTTTCAGATCCTTTATAAGATACAACAGAAGGAGTTGTTCGTCCTCCTTCAGCAGAGGCGATTACCTTTGACGTACTACCTTCCATAACTGCAACACATGAGTTAGTAGTTCCCAGGTCAATCCCAATGATCTTTCCTTTCTTTTTTTCAGCCATGATTACCCTTCCTTTTGATTAATAGTTTCATTAGATTTTTTAACTTCTTGATTCTTTTCAGATTCGAGAGATTTTCTTTTACTTACTTTAACTTTAGCAGGTCGAATGACTCGACTACCCATTTGATAGCCTCGTACATATTCCTTAATAATAGTATTAATTGGATGCTCTTCATTTTCTTCTGTTTCTAAAGCTTCATGATAATGGGGGTCAAAAATGCGTCCTACAGCTTCAATAGGTCGGATATCGTTCTGAGAAAGAACATCCTTGAATTGAGTCACAATCATATCAAAACCGACCATCCAGTTTTTGACTTCTTCAGAGACTCCGTCTCTAAAACTCAATGCATTTTCAAGTTGATCAATCGGAGCTAAGAATTCACAAATAAGATTTTCACGCGCATACGCTTGAAGATCTACTTTTTCTTTTTGAAGACGCTTTCTTAAGTTCTCAGATTCGGCTAAAAGCCTCAGGTACTTATCTTGGTGCTCTTTAACCGAAGCCTGTAGTTGCTCTAGCTCAGCTTTGTCAATAGTGACAAGCTCTGGCTCTTGAGGTGTTTCTTCCTCTTGAATAAGCTCTTCATTTTCCTTTTTATCGTCTGAAAATTCTTCATGAGTAGTTTCTTTGTCCATGGGGGAAATTTCTCCTATTAGTTGCTCTGATTTTCTATTAATTTGGGTGCATTCTTATCTTCTAAATAAAGAGATCCATCTTGAGGCAGGCGATAAGAGAGTTCGTGCTTTGAAATTGTGTTAGACAAAGTCTGACCAACATAGTCTGTAAAGGCGCGCAAAACACCAAACAATTCGCGATAAGGCATGCGCATCGGACCTAAAAGGCCTACAGCACCTACAATCTTACCTCCAATTTTATAAGGCATTACAATGACTCCACAATTTTCGGCTAAAGGGCAGTAATCAGACAGCTCTGATCCAATATAAAATTTAAGAATAGCATCTTTGGTGCTGTCTCTTAAAAGATGGTGCAAATGCTCTTCACTTTCAAAAATAGACAAGCCACTTGCGAATGAATCTGCGCTGCTAAATTCAGGATGAATGAGAAGTCTTGAAAGACCTGTTTTGTAAAGGTCTTCACTACTAAAATTAGCATAGCCAATAATGTAGCGAACCATGACTTCATTATAGATTTGTTGAAGAATTAAATCTTCAGATTTATCAAGCGATGGCTTAGCTCCTTGTCCCTTGACTCTAAAAAGAAGCGCGTCTTCTATTCTCTTTAAGGCATGCAAATGGAGTTTTTTATTAAGATAAAGCGTTTCAGTATGAATAAGACCCAGTTCTGTGACTACAACACAAAGACATCTCGATGCATCAATAGTAACAAGCTTGATATCTGTAATAGAGTCTTGATCAAACCTAGGGGAAGAAATGAAGGCAGGATAACCTACCAGTTCACTTAAAATCTCAGAGGCTCTTTGTAAATAACTTCCGACTTCTTTACTTTCTAAGCCCTCTAGCTGCTTGAGTTGTTTGTCCTGATTTTCATCTAAAGTTCCAGCTCGTAAATATTCTTCTGCATAAGCTTGAAAAGCTTTTTCAGTAGGCGCACGCCCACCTGATGCGTGTTGCTGAGATAAATAGCCCGCGTCTTCAAGTGCAGCAAAATAATTACGAATGGTAGCTGAGCTCAAATCATGAAAAAGAGATTCTTTAAGGGTTTTTGATCCAATAGGTTGAGAGCTTTCAATGTAAGCATCCACAAGGCCTAGTAGAACTTTCTTTTCCCTTTCTTTTTTGCTTAATCTGGTCTTTGATAGTGCTTTCAAAACCGGTTTATCTCCTAAAAATTCTCTATTCTCCACTAATTATATAGAACCAGCTTAGTTTTAGTCAAAGAATTTAGCACTCAAAAGACCCTTGTGCTTAATTTATTTACAAGATGTTTATTATATTACACTTATGTTTAAAATTTTGTTATCCAGGTATTAAGATAAGCATTTCAACAGTACTGCAGCTCACATATATGAGTCGTTTGAGCATCTGTATGCTTTGAAGTTTGAGAGGCAGGTTAAGGCTATAGATAAAATCGATTTACACCCAGAAACCTTCAGATAGATCTTGACCTAGATCTAATTCTTCTCTACACTCGCACGGTTCGATACATTTAAAGATTTTTTTATGAAGTGCCCATTTTGTGATCACGAAGAGTTAAAGGTTACAGACTCTAGAAATGCCTCTGAAGCAAATGCCATCAGACGCAGGAGACACTGTTTAAGTTGTGAAAAACGTTTTACAACATTTGAAACAGTGGAACTTGCCTTACAGGTACACAAAAAAGATGGCCGCTATGAAGATTTTCAGGAGCACAAGCTTTTAAATGGACTTATTGCAGCTTGTCGACATACACGCGTAAGCCCAGATCAAGTACGCAGCCTAACTTCTAAAATAACAAGCCAGATCATGGATCTACAAACGCGGGAAATTTCGACCGAAAAAATTGGTGAAATTATGATGGAGCACTTAAAAGAGCTAGATAATATTGCCTATATACGGTTTGCCTGTGTTTATCGACGATTCAAGGACATTGACGAGCTTGTTAAAGCGATTGCTACTTTAAATGAAAAAGATATTATTAAAAATAAATCGGAATAGTTCTATATAGGATCCAAACTGATTTAAAACTCCAACCCTGAGGTCCTCATGCCTTTAAAAAGAAAAGACTTAGATAAATTTAAAGCTATTTTAGAAACTATGCATAAGCAATTAGCTCATTCACTTGAGTCAAATGCGCAGCAGGTAAAGCAGCCTGATGAAGCCACAGGTTATTCTCAGCATCAAGCAGATGAGGGTACTGACGACTTTGATAGAACTATTAATATTGAAGTCACAGGAAAAGAGTTAAAGATACTCAAACAAATCGAAAGAGCTTTAGATAAAATGGAAGAGGAAACCTATGGCACCTGTGATATTTCTGGTGAAGAAATTCCACTCGCTAGGCTTGAGGCAATTCCTTATGCAACAATGACTGTTAAGTCACAGGAAAAGTTTGAAAAAGGAGTCATATGACGGATAAGAAAAGAGCGAAATTTTTACTCACTGTTTTCACATCTGTTTTAGCTGTAGATATTATCTCTAAATGGTTAGTAAACACTTTCTTGCCAATGATGCAACGAAACATTCTCCCCTTTCCTTATGGGGGGCTTGCTATTTTCGAGAATTTCTTTGGGGTTAACTTTTCGCTCAATCTGCAAACGAACACGGGCGCTGCATGGGGTATTTTTCCAAATGCGACCCAAACTCTACTTTATATTCGGATGGGAATCATTGGTCTTCTTCTTCTGTATACCCTATTTTTAAATCCAAATCGGCGTAGCCAAGTGCCTTTTATTTTCATTATTACTGGGGCTGTCGGTAACGTTCTGGACACGCTTTTTTATGGCCATGTCATTGATATGTTTTTCTTTGAGCTTTGGGGGTATGATTTTCCGGTTTTCAATGTCGCTGATGCCTTTATTTTTATGGGAGTTGCTTGGCTTTGCATCTTGAACCTCAGAAAAGACAAAAAACAAGCTACTTTTAACCCCAACTCAGACTCTGATGGCTTTAATCCCCCTTCAACAGACGCTTAATACAGGCCCAATTAAACGAGCCCATTTTTCTAAATGGGTCTCTCTTGAAATTCTATTAGATGCGCCTGAGATGACTCATTTATTTGAAATTTTAGAACCTGTTCATTTAATTTCCTCTACTCCACTCAATAAGGAAAATCCTTTTTACCTTCAAAAAAGTTTATTTATCGAAAAATATGACTATTATGTCTCTCAATTGAAAAAGGGACAGGTTCCGGATCTCTCAACATATAAATCTTATTTCTATCTCTTTTTATCTACGTATTTAGAAGGAATCTCCCGATTTGAAGTTCAACCGAATAAAGAAGTTTTAAGCTTAAATACACCTACCCTTACCTTAAAACCCATTTGTCTCCATTTTTCAAAAGCCGACCACTCTATTCGAGTAGGCCCCCTAAACCCTAATGGAATTCTATGGGGACTTCAGCTTTCATTTCCTCATCTTATGCAGGCGCCCAACTCTCATGAAATTACCCCTATAAGTCCTCAAACAAATCCAAATGCAAAGCTTTTCAAACAGATTAGAACTTGGGTAAGATCCAACACCAAGCCCGTACAATTTCATACATGTGGTCATGAAATAAAAACAAATTTTCGCTTAGGAAAAGGATGTTATGAATGGATTATCAAACATCCCCAAATTCCATCTTCTCTAACTATTGTTCCTTAAACTAAGCAGAGTGAAATATGTTTGCTGTCATCTACAGATTTAAACTCAAAAAAGAGCAAGAAAAAGCTTATTTAAAAAGCTGGAAATTGATCGTGGACTATTTCAAAAAGGAATGTGGCGCAATCGGCTCTATCTTACATAAAGCAAAAGATGGCTTATGGTTAGCCTACTCATGCTGGCCGGATAAAAAAACACGCGATGCAGCCTGGCCTGGAAAAAAATCTCCTAATAAACAACTCCCTCAAGAAATCCAAACAGCCATAAAAGAGATACAACTCATCAGTGAAAAAAACAAACCTTTAGAGCAATATGAAGAAATTTGTATGGAAATGGTTGAAAATGCTCTTTTTTAAAACAACTAATAATTTTCTTTAATTGAATTCTAAATTACACTTCTTTGACTATGAATATTTCTATACAAATTCTATCCATTGGCAATGAGCTTTTAGAAGGGCAAATTGTCAATACAAATGCCACTTTCGTCAGCTCTAAACTTTATGCTGAGGGATACGTCGTTCAAAATCAGCAAACCGTTGCTGATCAACCCAAATTGCTTATTGAATCTATGCGCTCATCACTTGAAAATTTTCAAGTGACGATCTGCTCAGGAGGCCTTGGACCTACTTTAGATGATATAACCCTTAAAGCAGCGTCTGAATGTTTCGAATCTGATTTTATTTTCAATGAAAAATTTTTCGAGGAGCTAAAGTGCAAGTTTCAACATTTGTCAGTACCAAACTTAGATCGCTTTGCATACATCCCTAAGAAAGCAAAGATTTTTAATAATTTTTTAGGAATGGCACCAGGATTTTTTTTCAAAAAAGGGAAGAAACTTTTTATTTTACTGCCAGGCGTCCCTTATGAATTTGAGCATCTTGTAGAAAAAGAAGTTCTCCCTCTTTTAAAAGAGCTCTTCCCTCTTAAAAGCAAAGAGCATAAAAAAGTCATTCACCTTTGCCGAGTAGCAGAAAGTGCCATTGCACCTTATATAGAAGAACTGGCCAAAAATTCTCCTCAAGTGGACTTTGGAATTTATCCTAAACTAGGTATTGTTTCTGTGCATGTAAAATGCAAAGCTACCTCTCAAGCAAATGCCAACCAACACATTGACCCCATTATAAAGCTTCTTAAAAATAAGTACCCCAAGCGTTACTTTAGTGGAAAATTCAAATCTATACAAGATGCTCTACACCATTTATTCATCCGCAAAAAATGGACCGTTAGTTTTGCTGAATCGTGCACAGGGGGGGCTCTAAGTGCCCAATTCACTCAAATACCAAACGCTTCAAAATACTTTATGGGATCTATTATAGCTTACCAAAATAGAGTCAAAAATAAGCAGCTTGGTGTTTTAAATTCGACTCTTGAAAACGAGGGTGCTGTGAGTGAACTTTGTGCCAAGGAAATGGCTCTTGGAGCGAATAAACTCTTTCAAACAGACCTTTCATTTGTTACTACAGGCGTTGCTGGGCCTAAGGGTGGCACAAAAAATAAACCCGTAGGAACCGTATGGATTGCTTGCTCTAAAAAAAATAAAATTTTATTTAACAAAAAAATTGAAGTACGAGGTTCAAGGCGCGTAATTATTCAAAGAACTATTCTGTATCTACTTGCAGAGTTTTGGATGATGAGAGATAATGCGTAGCTAAATTACTATCCCTCTACTATGCAAAACATCGTAATTAAAGGTGCTAAAGAGCACAATCTAAAAGGTATAGACGTTGTTATCAAACGCAATAAGTTTGTTGTCGTCACAGGTTTAAGCGGCTCTGGAAAGTCTTCTCTTGTGATGGACACTCTGTTTGCAGAAGGTCAGCGTCGGTTTGTTGAATCTCTTTCTTCTTATGCCAGACAGTTTCTAGGATTAATGGATAAACCGGATGTCGAAGCAATTGAGGGGCTCTCTCCAGTTATTGCTATCGATCAGAAGTCAGGCACTAAAAATCCTCGTTCAACAGTGGGCACTGTCACTGAAATTTACGATTACTTTCGCGTTCTTTTTGCTCGAATTGGACAGGCGCACTGCCCGAATTGCCATGTCCCTATTGCAAGGCAATCATTAACTAATATAGCAAACCAGATCTTAGAGAAATATACAGACAAAAATATTATTTTGCTCGCTAGCATTATAAGAGGCGTAAAAGGTCATCATAAAGATATTATAGCCCACCTCATTCAAGCGGGATTTATTAGAGCGCGGATTGATGGAGAAATTATCCGTTTGGAAGAAGTCAATGAGCTTGCACGCTACAAAGCACACACTATTGACGTAGTGATAGATCGCATCCAAATGAAAAGTGGAATTCGATCTCGTTTGGTCGAATCTTTAGAAACAGCTTCAAAAGCTGGAAAGGGAACTATAACGGTTCATGCAGATAACAAAGATGAAGTATTTTCAGAGAAATTCGCCTGTATTGAATGTGGTTATAGTTTTAAAGAAATCTCACCCAGACTTTTTTCTTTTAATAGCCCCTATGGAGCCTGTGCAAAGTGTTCTGGGCTCGGAACAGTGCCAAAACAATCTCGCCTCTTGCCACGCCTTCTTTTTAGATACCAACGCACTCAGTCACAGATGATCAAAGAGAAAATAGAAGCCGCTCTCTCAGAAATGAAATGCAAGGAGTGCGAGGGCTCTCGACTAAATAAAGAGGCGCTTTCTGTTACTTTTAATAAAAAAAATATTAAAGATTTATGTGAGTTACCCATCGAAGAACTACAGGCGTTTTTAAGTCGTGTAAAGGTGTCTAAGCAACACCTTGAAGTTGCTGAAAAAGTTCTCAAAGAAATTTCATCTCGCGTTCAATTTTTAATAGATGTCGGCTTGAATTATTTGACATTGAGCCGAAGCGCTAAAACTCTATCAGGTGGAGAAGCCCAAAGAATCAGGTTAGCCACTCAAATAGGCTCTAAGCTTGTGAATGTTCTTTATATTTTGGATGAGCCTAGTATCGGACTCCACCAAAAAGATAATGAACGACTTTTAGTCACTTTAGAAAATCTACGAGATGCTGGGAACACTTTGGTTGTTATTGAGCATGATGACGAAACGATGAAGAGAGCAGATCAAATTATCGACATAGGTCCCCTAGCAGGTGTGCATGGAGGTGAAGTAGTCTTTAACGGCACTTACTCTGAAATCCTAAAATGCCCCAATTCTTTAACCGGACAGTATTTGAGAGGTGAAAAATTTATTGAAGTTCCCAAAAATCGACGAGCGGGAAATGGCTATAAATTGGCTATCAAAAAACCAACTCTCAACAACCTAAAAGGAACAGACGTTAGCTTTCCGTTAGGAAAATTTATTTGCATCACAGGAGTATCAGGGTCTGGAAAAAGTAGCTTAGTCAATGAGCTTCTCTACAAAGGACTCAGAGCTCACTTTAATCGTGATAAAAAAGCATTTTTTGAGTGCGACGGCTTTGAGGGTCTTGATCATATAGATAAAGTCATTATGATTGATCAATCCCCTATTGGCAGAACGCCGCGATCAAATCCTGCAACCTATACAGGCATCTTTGACTATATCAGGCAATTATTTACTCAACTACCCTCTGCACAAATTAAAGGGTATGAGGCGGGACGTTTCTCTTTCAATGTCAAAGGCGGAAGATGTGAAGCTTGTCAAGGTAGCGGAAAATTGAAAATAGAAATGCATTTTATGCCCGATGTTTATGTCTCTTGTGAGGAATGCGGTGGAAAGCGATTTAATCCTGAAACGCTCAAAATCCAATTAAAAGGCAAAAATATCGCTGATATTCTCCAAATGACTTTAGAAGAGGCAGCTCTTTTTTTTGAAAATTATCCTCAGATAAAAAACAAAGTCGACACACTTTTGAGCGTTGGATTAGGCTATATAAAGCTCGGGCAATCTGCGATTACCCTCTCTGGAGGGGAGGCTCAAAGAACTAAGCTTGCGCGCGAATTAAGTAAGAGAGGCACGGGCAAAACGCTTTATATTCTAGATGAACCCACAACAGGTCTTCACTTTGCTGACATTGAAAAGCTTCTTCTTGTATTGAACAAGCTTGTAGACAAAGGCAACACAGTCGTAACCATTGAACATAATTTAGATGTCGTTAAAGTAGCAGATTATATAGTAGATTTAGGACCGGACGGAGGAAATCGAGGTGGAAATATCGTTGCTAAAGGCACTCCAGAAGAAGTTTCCAAAAATCCTGACTCTTATACTGGTCAATTTTTATCAAAAATGTTAAGTCGATAAGACATGAGCCGTTTTAAACAACATCCCATGCTTCCTATTTTCCTCGTAGTCTTTTTTGGCTATGTAGGATTTAGTCTCGCATTCCCTATTTTTTCTCCGATGTTTTTAGATCCCGGGCATAATTTTTTCAAAGTAGATTTCTCCATGCGATTGAGAACGACTCTTTTGGGTTTTGTTTTAGCAGCTTATCCACTCGGACAATTCTTAGGGCTTCCTTTATTAGGACAGCTCTCGGATTGTTATGGCCGAAAAAAAGTTTTATCTATTTCACTCGTGATCTCACTTGCCGCCTACATTGCGAGCGCATTGGCTATCATGCTTCATTCTTTTTGGTTTCTTGTAATCAGTCGCTTTATTTGTGGTTATGCAGAGGGAAATTTTTCGATTGCACAAGCCACCGTTGCAGATATTTCTTCAGGGCATCACCGTGTTAAGAAATTCGGCATGATTAATATGGCAGCTAGTTTAGGCTTTGTATTTGGCCCCATTATTGGTGGAAAGCTCGCAGACCCACAACTTGTTTCTTGGTTTGGGGACGATACTCCTTTTTGGTTTGCTGGGATTTTAATTCTGTGCACTTGGGTTTTGGTACTGTGGCAGCTCCCCGAAACAAAACCCGTTGAAAGTAGATCCGAGCCTAAGAATAGTATCCATCCTCTTTCAGGGCTTATGATTGTTCATAAAAGCTTTAGAAAAACAGGGCATAGGGATCTTTATTTGATCAATTTTATGTTTTACTTTGGTCTATTCTTTTTCTATCAATACTATCCTGTTCTTTTAGTTAAGCGCTATTCGTTTACCCCTTCTGGAATCGCTGATATTTCAGCTTATGTAGCTGTGATTGTCGCTTTAAGCCAATTGCTTATAGTCCACCCACTAGCCAAACGAATTGCTCCACGAAGAGCTGCCATACTGGGAGCTTTCATTCTAGCTCCGGCTTTAGGTTGTTTGACAATTCCAAATTTTGCGATTATCACTTATGTATTTTTACCTATAGCCTGTATTGCGATGGGCCTTGCCACCACTAATTGGCAAAGTTTAGTGGCCCATAGTGTTCCCGAAGATTTAATTGGAGAGGTTCTTGGTGTGAACTATTCCATGCAAATTCTAGGCGAAATACTTACAAGCGCATTAGGTGGTTTTCTAGCAGGATTTTTTATTGTTTCACTTCCTCTAGTCGTCGGAGGTGTTGTTGTTTTCTTAGCAGCTCTCGCGATTTGGATTTTCACTGAAGATAAAAAAGAAACAACGACGCCTTAATTACCACATATTTCAGGATCATGAAGTAAAATAGGAAGAATACCAACGAGCGTTGGTGACCAATTAAGCCCCATTTTATAAACCACTTTCGCGGCAAGATAGGAAGCGATGATTGCTTTTTTATGAATATCGGGCAAATCATTGAGAATTTGCTTTGTGAAAGTTTTTCTTAGAAACTCAGGACAATAAGATAACAAACAACGATTCAAAGAATCGTTGTGATCTTTTGAAAGAGTCAAACTTTCAAAATAGTCTAAAAGTTGATAGGTATAGAAATTAATTTTATGTGAAATTTTTTCGGAAATTTCAGTTAAAGGAAGACCTAGTTCTTTATGACTGCGCAGCATAAGTTGAGCTTCTTCTAAAGAACGCTGGCCCAATATTTTTAACGTTTCATCAACAATTTCTTGGTGATGTTTTTTCATTTCATCATCATTTAAAATCAGTCCACATAGCACTTCAAAAGAAGAGGCTATCACACCTCCTTTGTTTGCTGAACTATCACGAATCACTAAGACTCCGAGCTCCTCCAAAGCTTTTCTGGCTTTGGGAGTCAGGTAAAGATTGGCGCCTTCTATAATAGCTTTTGAAGTAGGCTGTCCTTGTGGGTTTAAGAATTCAACGTAGTTATTGATATTCAAAGTAGCAGGACGACCCCCACAGGGGATAAAAATATCTGCAACGGTTTGATGAACATTATGACGAATTAAACGATTCATCTCATTTCCAGATAACCATTCTTCAATAACTTTCCCATCTCTTTTTCGATAACACAGCGTTTTTTGAGAATAAGCAGATTCATCTTTTTTCATCTGCATATCGACTAAATAGCCTCCCTCAGAAAGTTTTTCAGGGTTGTAGCCATTAATAGGTTTCTCGGATTCAAATAAATGAAGCAGCTCTTCTAAATTTAAACCATTTGGATCAAAGATAGTACCCGAGACATCCACGGTAGCTAAAAGCTTGGCTGTTTTAGGATAATAGTTATGCAAATTTTTCATTTGGTTTCCTGCCACATCTCCATCGGGTCCTCCTGTCATTTTAACAGTAAAAACATCCTTTGTAGGGTTAATGCCTAGAAACTCAAGTGTTTTATGCATACAAACATTCACTCCAAGAGAAGTCACTCCGTGCTCTTTATGATTAATGCCGATTACTGGCTTTGAAGAAATAAATGAAGAGCCTGGTCTATACTTATATTTCTTACTGTGCTCTGCAATCCACTCAATAATTTCAGTGTGCATATTTTCATCAGGACCCAAGTAAATATATTCTGGTTTAGGATAATAGCTCACAATGTGTTTTGCTCGAAGCGTTCCATCGTCTTCACAGTTGACGAGAGTAATCAAGCTATCAACAAAAGCTCTTTGAGAGTGGTGTAGATAAGAGAGGCGCTCTAAACGAGTCGCTGCCTTAAGGCGTGTTTCGATTTCTTTTTTGCTAAATTTTTCTTTAGTTAGTTCATTAAAATACATCTCCCGCTCCAATTCTAGTAAAGCAGAAGGTTCTAAGAAAATAACAGCTTTAGATCCTCCTTCAGGGATGTCTTTGTTCTTTTTATGTTGTGTGAAAGCTAAAGAATAATTCTCCATAAAAACTTCATTGCGATCGAATTGAACATATTCTAATCGCTTAGGAACCACCGTTCTCAGTCCCCCTCTTGCAAGATCTTTAAAACGAATATGAAATCCGAAAAAACAAAGCCCTTTAACATAGTAGATCCCAAAAGGGAGGACAGGGAAGAGTTCTTCTCTCTCAAAAGGAGTATGATCTAAGTAGGAGGGATCTAACCTAAAACTCAAGGCGACTTTGTTATTGCGATAAAAATTAGTTTTCAGAGTAAATTCGATAAAATTAATAGCTTGTATTAGGATATTTCGATGTCTCTCATCAATATCTTCTTTACCTGTATCTAAAGAGCTTACTGCATCTAAAAACTCGTCTCTTAAGCTTCGGTAGCGTTTGAGATCATTTTTTTCAGGATGGAATTTACACTCAAAAGCTTCACAAAGACGTTTAATTAAATCTTGGTGGCGGCAAATTCCTTCTTCAATATTTTCAGGCGTATATTCATAGGCATCTACATGCACTAAAATTTGATGTATAAAGTCTATGGAAGCGCGTAAAAAATTTGCTAAATTACCCGTAATAATTCCATTATTTACGAATACATTATCTATCAAATCAACTTTAGCAAAATATTTGACGGTCACAAGTTCTCTTAAAAAGTCAGCTATATCACAAGCCTCCCAAGCAGGCTTATTCCCTATCCCCTGCAACCCAATCACCATAACCAACACGTTACTATCTGTGTGCGGATTAATATGAGCCGCATGAACACGTTTCATCGTTAGATTGTGCCGAAATACTACTTTTGCGAGGTGGTAAAAGAAGTTCGCTCTTGAAGTGTTTTTCCATGCAAAAACTATATGCATAGAAGGCTGCCCTGTTTGCTGCCAATCTTCATTATAACGCACTTCGTACTGACAAGGATCTCTCTCTTGAGCCCTAAATAGCATGTCAAAAGCTAAAGTAATGCGATCTTTGGAAAGTGTTGCTAAAAAGCGCGTGTTCATTTGCTCTGACAGCTTCTTAAAAGCTTCATCGCTCACTTGTGGATTGCGCTGTTGAACTTCGGATTTAATCTCTCGCTTTACGTCCTCTGAGATTGGAAAAATGTGACTTTCTCTTGTCTCTAAATAGTTGATAATGACAATTCTAAGCTTTTCCTTCACTCCCTTGATAGGAGGGGGTTGCTTTGATGTATAGGCGCAGTAATACTTGATTCCATATAAGCTGAAATTTTTTAAAATTTGAATGTCAGCTTTGGGGTGCTCCATACATAAAACAATAGCTCCTCCATTCAGATTTATTTGAGAGTAGTAATTTTCCAGCCTAAAACCCATAAGACTATGAGTAATAAGGATAATATCCTCGAATTTAATATCTGCAAAAAAGTCCTTAGGCATGGATTCCTCCAGCCATAAGTAATATTCCTGAAATTGCTTAGACTCTTTCTCAATAGCTTGTATCAGCTGTGCGCGTACGTTATCCATCTGCATCTAATCCTATTCAAGACTAACCGTCCCCTCAACCTGGTCATAATAAGATCC